>JAFVWG010000061.1 GCA_017501805.1 Oscillospiraceae bacterium | reverse complement strand
TGACGAAGGCAAGATGGAACAGGTGCAGAGCGCGGAGATGGAGAAGGCCGTAAAGACCATCGCAGAGGTCTGCGGCAAGTAAAAATACAAGTTTTTGGAGGGATACGCCATGTGGGGGACAACTGCAGGTAAATTGCTGATGACTTTTCTCATTGCCATGACGCCGGTTTCCGAGCTGCGCGGCGCGATCCCCGTTGCGGTCGCGAACGGACTGAACGTGTGGGCGGCGATCGCCGTTGCCATCGTGGGGAATCTGGTCCCCGTTCCGATTCTGATCCTTTTTGTCCGCCGGTTCTTCAACTGGCTGCGCAAAAACATCGCCTCTCTGAACGGTTTTGTCACCCGTTTGGAAGAACGTGCGATGAAGAAATCCGAGGTCGTAAAAAAATCGGAATTCTGGGGACTGGCTCTGCTGGTGGCGATCCCCCTGCCCGGAACGGGCGCGTGGACGGGCGCGCTGGTCGCTGCGATGCTGAATATGCGGATGAAGCGGGCGTTTCCCGCGATCCTGCTCGGCGTGGTTGCTGCGGGACTGATCATAGGACTGCTCTCTCACACCGTCGGTTTGGCGATCGGGTAAAAAAGTGCTTGATTTTCGGAAAAAGCTGTGTTAAAATAGCCGAGTCTGTAATAAGGGTGGTCCTCTGCCGCTGCCGTTTCGTAAGGATGGAACGCGCTTGACAAGCGGCAAGAACGCCGAATACCGGGAGGACAATATTATGAATCTGATCGAATCCTTAACCAGCGAATACATGAAGCCCGAGCTTCCCAAGGTCGAAGTCGGCGACACCGTGCGTGTCCACGTCAAGATCAAGGAAGGCTCCCGCGAGAGAGTTCAGGCTTTCGAGGGCACCGTCATTGCGAAGAAGCACGGCGGCGTCGCGGAGACCATCACCGTTCGCCGCATCTCCTACGGTGTCGGCTGCGAGAAGGTGTTCCCGCTGCATGCTCCCAACATCGTCGACATCGAGACGGTTCGCCGCGGTAAAGTTCGCAGAGCGAAGCTCTACTATCTGCGCGATCGTATGGGCAAGGCCGCGAAGGTCCGCGAAAAAGTCTGATCCCAACAGGAAGAAAAAACCGCGATCCGTTCGGATCGCGGTTTTTTCGCAGGACGGACGCTGGACAAGCACGCGCGCCTGTTGTATAATGACGTATCACTCTGCGCCGCACCGACGGCGGCATTCGGAAAGCAGGAGAGAATATGCCGATCAAAATCCCGAATAAACTGCCCGCCGCCGAGGTGCTGCGGAATGAAAATATCTTCGTTATGGACCACAGCAGGGCACTGCAGCAGGATATCCGTCCGCTGTCGATCCTGATCCTCAATCTGATGCCGACGAAGATCGTGACCGAGACGCAGCTTGCGCGTCTGCTCGGCAATACGCCGCTGCAGATCGAAATGGAGCTGATCGCCGTCAGCGGACACGTGCCGAAGAATACCTCGCCCGAACATATGATCACATTCTACAAGCGCTTTGAGGATGTGCGCGAACGATACTTCGACGGAATGATCATCACAGGCGCGCCTGTGGAAAAGATGGATTTTGACGAGGTGGACTACTGGGACGAGCTTTGCCAAATTATGGAATGGAGCAAGACGCACGTCTTCAGCACGATGCATATCTGCTGGGGCGCGCAGGCGGGGCTTTACTATCACTACGGCGTCAAAAAACAAATGCTGCCGCAGAAGCTCTTCGGCATCTATCCGCACAAAGTGTCCTACAAGGGCTCTATCCTCTTCCGCGGCTTTGACGATGAGTTCTGGGCGCCGCACTCCCGCTACACAACGGTGCGGCGCGAGGATGTCGCCGCGGTGGAGGAACTCAAGATCCTCGCGGAGAGCGAGGAGGCGGGCGTGTACGTTGCGGCGTCGCACGGCGGACGGCGCGTGTTCGTCACGGGACACGCGGAATACGATCCGCTGACGCTGCAGGGCGAGTATCTCCGCGACAGGGACGCGGGTCTGGACACGCAGATCCCTGCGAATTATTACCCGGATGACGACCCGGAAAAGACGCCGCTCTGCCGCTGGCGCTCGGGCGCGAATCTGCTGTTTTCCAATTGGCTGAACTACTACGTCTATCAGGAGACGCCGTATTCCATTACGCACATCGGCAAAGATAAAAAACGGTAAAACCGCGAGGGTCGGGAGCTTTTCCCGATCCTCGTTTTTTAAGGAGCAGGGAAGAAATGGGACTTTCATTCTTGCGGCGGATTGTGTATAATTATACTTGGATTATTTGACGATGGGAGTTTATGCCTATGGATGCGGAACTGAAGCTGCCGGCGAACGAGCAGGACGAGCCGAAGAAAAAATCGGGGAGTCTTGTTGCGGAGCTGTATTCTCTCCTGCACGATTTTGCCTATATCCTTGTTGTGGTGACCATTCTGTTTGTGTTCGCCGTGCGCTTTGTGGGCGTGGACGGGAACAGTATGTTTCCCACGCTGCATAACCGCGACTATATGCTGCTGGCCAGCAATTTCTGGAACACGAACTACGAGCAGGGCGATATCGTTGTGATCACCGTGCCGGGGCTGTTTGACTCGAATCCGATCGTCAAGCGCATCATCGCGACGGAGGGGATGGAGGTCGATATCGACTTTGAGACCGGCAGGGTATATGTGGACGGAAAGGTCCTCGACGAGCCGTATATTTTCGAGCCGACGCACCTCAACTACCAGCTTGGAATGGACTATCCCCTGACCGTGCCGAAGGGCAGCGTGTTCGTGATGGGAGACAACCGAAATCATTCCACCGACAGCCGCTATTCTCCGCTCGGAACGGTCGATACCCGCCGCATTATGGGAAAGGTGTTCTGCCTTGCCATGCCCGGCGTGGATACGGATGAGCTCGGCAACATCACGGGCGGTCGGGATTTCTCCCGTATCGGCCCGGTGAAATAACACAGAGGCTGCTGAAAAAACGGAGGTCCCGAGATGGAAAAGAAAAACGAAAGAATCGTACACGAGACGGAGTTTTTCAAGGCGATCGCGCCGCTCAAGCCGCACGTGGCGAGAGAAGACGGCGGGCATATCATTATAAAGCCCAAGGAAAAATGCACGAGCAGAACAGACCTCTCTCCGCAGAGAGCGAAGGATGTGATGCGCCTCACGATGCTTTTGGGCGAGGCGATGATCGCGGCGATGAAGGACCGAGGCGTCACGATCGAGCGCATCAACTATCAGGACAACGGAAACTGGGCGTTCCATTACGGAAGAGCTCCGTCGTTCCATATCCATCTGTACGGAAGAGTGAAGGACAGCGCCCGTCAGCAGTTTGGACAGGCTCTGGTGTTTCCCACTCCGGAGGATGAATACTACATCGGTCTGGCTCCGCTGGACGAGGAAGATATGCAGGCGATCCGCGAGAAGACCGCGGAGCTGGAAACGACCGAACGGTATGACCCGAAAAACTGGTAAAAGACGGTAAGTGAGACGAATATGAGTGAGATGCTGACAAATATAAATTGGTATCCCGGACATATGACGAAGACCCGCCGTATGATCGAGACGGACCTGAAGCTGGTGGACGCTGTCTGCGAGGTCGTGGATGCGCGCATTCCGATCTCCAGCAGAAACCCGGATATTGCGGCGCTCTGCGGACAGAAGCCGCGTATGGTCGTGCTCAATCGGATCGATATGGCCGACCCGGCGGGGACGAAGGCGTGGACGGAATATTTCCGCCGCGAGGGCGCGTTCGTGCTGCAGACGGACTGCAAGAACCGAAAGGGGATCTCGCAGTTTGCGCCCGCCGCGCAGACGCTTCTGCGCGACAAGCTGCGCGCCTACCGCGAAAAGGGACAGACGGGCAGAGCCCTCAAGCTGATGGTGGTCGGCATCCCGAACGTGGGCAAGTCAACGCTGATCAATCAGGTGGCGGGGCGCAAGGGCGCGAAGGCGGAAAACCGCCCGGGCGTTACGCGCGGAAAACAGTGGATCGGCGTGGATGCGGGGCTTCTGCTTCTGGACACACCGGGCATCCTCTGGCCGAAGTTTGAAGACCCGGAGGTGGGGATGCACCTTGCCTATACCGGGGCGATCAAGGACGATGTGCTGGACACCGAGGAGCTGGCGGCGCGGCTGATGGAGCTGCTCTGGAAAAAGTACCCGGATGCCGTTCGGGCACGCTATAAGATCGAAGACCCGGAGACGGAGGACGGATACGGACTGCTTTGCGCCGCCGGAAAAAAACGCGGCTTCCTGATCTCGGGCGGTGAGGTCAACATCGAGCGTATGGCGCGTGTGCTGCTGGAGGAATACCGCAGCTGCAAGATCGGCCGCTTTACCCTCGAGGATCCTCCCGTACAGGGGGAAGAAGTATGAGCGAAAAGGATCTGTGGATGATCGAGCGCTCCCTTTTCGATACGGGCGTCCGCACGATCTGCGGTGTGGACGAAGCGGGGCGCGGTCCGCTTGCCGGACCTGTCTGCGCGGCCGCTGTGATTTTGCCTTCCGGACTTGTGATCGACGGTCTGGACGATTCCAAAAAGCTGACGGAAGCAAAGCGCGAGGCGCTGTTTCCCGTGATCTGCGAGCAGGCGCTTGCCTATGGCATCGGCTTCGCGGACGAAAAGGAGATCGATGAGATCAACATCCTGCAGGCGACCTTTGCGGCGATGCGGCGCGCGATCGCGCAGCTTTCCGGAAAGCCGGAACTGGCGCTCGTGGACGGAAACCGCGCGGCGGATTTCGGTCTGCCCGTACAGACCGTTGTGAAGGGCGACAGCCTCAGTGCGAACATTGCCGCAGCCTCCGTACTGGCGAAGGTCACGCGAGATCGCTATATGAAGGAGCTTGCCGTGAAGTACCCGGAATACGGCTTTGAGGTCCACAAGGGCTACGGCACCAAGCGCCACTATGAGGCGCTGCGCGAGCACGGACCCTGCCCCGCGCACCGCAGGACCTTCCTGCGAAGCTTCTATGGGCGGTAACAGCCCCCTCGGCCGCTGGGGGGAGGAGAAAGCGGCGGCATACCTGCGAAGGCTTTGGTACCGTATCGTAGAGAAGAACTACACGACACGCTTCGGAGAGATCGATCTGATCGTCCGAAATTCGCGGTATCTCGTTTTTGTTGAGGTCAAGCTCCGCAAAAACGACGCCTACGGAGCGGCACGCGATTTTGTCACCGCGGCGAAGCAGGAACGCCTTCGCAAGACGGCGGAGCTGTGGCTGGGCGAGCATCCGACCTCCCTGCAGCCGCGCTTTGACATGATCGAGATCTACGCTCCGTACGGGAGCGAGACGCGCAGACCGAAGATCGTGCATCTGCGCGATGCATTTTAGGAGAGTATAAAGTATGGCGCTGTACGCGATCGGGGATCTGCATTTGTCTCTGCAGACCGATAAACCTATGGACGTGTTCCGCGGCTGGACGGATTACGTCGAGCGGCTGCGCGAGGGATTCTCGCAGCTGACGGACGAGGACACGACCGTTCTGCTCGGTGATGTGAGCTGGGCGATGGGTCTGGATCATGCGGAGAAGGATTTTTCCTTTATTTCCGACATCCCCGGCAGAAAGATCATCCTCAAGGGAAACCACGATTACTGGTGGTCGACGGCGAAGAAATTCCATGATTTCTGCGCGGCACACGGGTTTGACAATATGTTTCTGCTCAACAACAACTGCTATGAATACGGCGATATCGCGATCTGCGGAACGCGCGGCTGGTTCTACGAGGAGGAGCAGAAGGGGTCGCACGATGAGAAGATCTTCCTGCGTGAGATGCAGCGGCTGGAGGCTTCGCTCCGCGCTGCGGGAGATCGGGAGAAGATCTGCTTTCTGCACTATCCGCCGCGCTATCGGGACTATATCTGCCCCGAAGTGGAGACGATGCTCAAGCATTACGGCGTTAAGCAATGCTGTTACGGTCATCTGCACGGAGACAGCCGAAAATCGGCCTGCGAAGGGGAGGTAAACGGGCTTTTTTACCGCCTGGTTTCCGCCGACCATCTCGGTTTCCGACCCGCGCGGATCCTGTAAACAAAAAGAACAAAAAAATTTTTAAAAAAATGTGGAAATTTTCGGATTTTTCTGCTAAAATATCACGGATTGATTATAGGCGGACTGCGTGCAGACCGCGAACAGGAGGAAACATAATGAACATTCAGAGCGTTGAAAAGAAAAACGGCAACGCAAAGATCGTTGTGGTGGTCGACAAGGAGCAGTTTGAGTCTGCCATCAACAGTGCGTACCTGCAGGAGAAAAAGAAGATCATGGTGCCCGGCTTCCGCAAGGGTCACGCGCCGCGCAAGATCATCGAGAGCATGTACGGCAAGGGCGTTTTCTATGAAGAAGCGATCAACATCCTGTTCCCGGAGATCTACGACGCCGCTGTGACCGAGCAGAAGCTCAAGGCGGTCGGCGCTCCCTCGATCGCGGATATGGAAGTTGCGGAAGACCGCACGCTGACCCTGACGGTCGAGACCGCGCTGTATCCCGAAGTTAAGCTCGGCACCTACAAGGGCGTTGAGGCGCCCAAGGCCGAAGTGAAGGTCCTGGAAGCCGATGTGAAGGCAGAGCTGGAGCGTATGGCGCAGAGAGCCTCCCGCATCCAGACCGTTGAGCGCGCCGCGAAGCTCGGCGACACCGTTATGCTGGACTTTGAAGGCTTTGTCGACGGCAAGGCGTTCGAGGGCGGCAAGGGCGAGAAGTACAACCTGCAGCTTGGCTCCGGCCAGTTCATCCCCGGATTTGAAGACGCGCTTGTCGGCGTCAAGGCCGGCGAGGACCGCGACGTTGAAGTGACCTTCCCCGAGGCTTACACCCCGGAGCTGGCGGGCAAGAACGCGACCTTCAAGTGCAAGATCCACGAGGTCAAGGAAACCATCGTTCCCAAGCTGGACGACGAGTTTGCCAAGGATGTGTCCGAGTTTGACACGCTCGCAGACCTCAAGAAGGACATCAAGGCCCGCCTGAAGAAGGACCGCGAAGAAGCCGCGATGAACGAGTTCGAAAACGAAGTCGTCACCGCTGCGGCAGAGAATATGACCTGTGAGATCCCGGCCTGCATGATCGACGAGCAGGTGGATCAGCATATGGAACAGTTCGCATACCGCCTGCAGCAGAGCGGTATGACGATGGCGGACTACGCCAAGATGATGGGCGGCGACCTGCAGGCCCTGCGCGCCAATATGCGCCCGATGGCGGAGAAGACCGTCCGCGCGAACATCCTGCTCAGCGAGATCGTTGAGAAGGAAAACATCGAAGTCACCGACGAAGAGATCGCCGAGGAGTTCAAGAAGCTCGCGGAGGTGTATCAGATGAAGGAAGAGGACGTCAAGAAGGCGATCAAGGAAAGCGCTCTGCGCGCGGACCTCGCCACGAAGAAGGCCGTTCGTCTGATCGTTGACAATGCAAAGGCTGTTGCCCCCAAGAAGGAGGACGACGCCGAAAAGCCCGCAGCGAAGAAGCCCGCAGCGAAGAAGACTGCCGAGACTGCCGAGAAGCCTGCGGCAAAGAAGACTGCGGCGAAGAAGACTGCCGAGACTGCCGAGAAGCCTGCGGCAAAGAAGACTGCGGCGAAGAAGACCACCGAGACCGCCGAGAAGAAGCCCGCTGCAAAGAAGCCTGCAGCAAAGAAGACGGAAACTGCCGAGAAGAAGACAGAGACCGCGAAAAAGCCCGCCGCAAAGAAGACGACCAAAAAAGCAGAGGAATAAACTCCCTTGCAGGCGGTTAGAATGTTTTATCCAACAGATAGCATGACGCAAGTCATGCTATCTTTTGAACTACTGAAGTTTGGAGGTTCAAACTATGAGTTTGGTTCCCTATGTTGTCGAGCAGACAAGCCGCGGAGAACGGTCCTATGATATTTTCTCCCGTCTGCTGTCCGACCGCATCATCATACTCTCCGAGGAGGTCAACGACGCCACGGCGAGCCTGATCGTGGCGCAGCTTCTGTATCTGGAAGCGCAGGACCCCGACAAGGACATCCAGTTCTATATCAACAGCCCCGGCGGCTCTGTGACTGCCGGTATGGCGATCTACGACACGATGCAGTATATCAAGTGCGACGTCTGCACGATCTGCGTGGGTATGGCCGCCTCCATGGGCGCGTTCCTGCTTTCGGCGGGCGCGAAGGGCAAGCGTATGGCGCTTCCGAACGCGGAGATCATGATCCATCAGCCGCTCGGCGGCACGCAGGGTCAGGCAACCGATATGAAGATCCACGTGGAGCGGATGCTCAAAATCAAAGAAAGACTCAATCAGCTCCTTGCCGAAAATACCGGTAAGCCTCTGGAAGTGATCGAACAGGACACCGAGCGGGACAACTTTATGACCGCAGAGGAAGCACAGGCCTACGGACTTGTCGACAAGGTCATCTATAAACGCTGAGCTTCAAAAAAGGAGAATCCCTTATGGCTAAAGCCACGATCCGCTGCAGTTTCTGCGGAAAACGGCAGGAACAGGTGGCGCGGATGGTCGCCGGACCGAACGTGTATATTTGCAACGAGTGCATCGATCTTTGCAACGGCATTTTGCTCGATGAGATGCAGATGCCGCAGACGCCCGAGAGCGACCAGCCGGATACCATCCCCACGCCGCACGAGATCCGAACGTATATGGACCGTTACATCGTCGGACAGGAGGCGACCAAAATCGCGCTGTCCGTGGCGGTGTACAACCACTATAAACGCATCCGCTACGCGCAGGATACCGATGTGGAACTGCAGAAGAGCAACATCCTGCTCATCGGTCCCACGGGCAGCGGCAAGACGCTCTTCGCGCAGACGCTCGCCAAGGTGCTCAATGTGCCCTTTGCCATCGCGGACGCGACGACGCTGACCGAGGCGGGCTATGTCGGTGAGGATGTGGAGAACATCCTTCTGCGCCTTCTGCAGGCGGCGGAGTTCGATGTGGAGCTGGCACAGCGCGGCATCATCTACATCGACGAGATGGACAAGATCGCCCGCAAGAGCGAAAACACCTCCATCACCCGCGACGTCAGCGGCGAAGGCGTGCAGCAGGCTCTGCTGAAGATCCTGGAAGGCACGGTTGCCAACGTGCCCCCGCAGGGCGGACGCAAGCATCCGCAGCAGGAGTTTATCCAGATCGACACCACGAACATCCTCTTCATCTGCGGCGGCGCTTTCGATGGGCTGGACAAGATCATCGAGGCACGGACCGATCGCTCCTCGATGGGCTTCGGCGCGGCGGTGCAGGGGAAAAAGGAACGCAGCATCGGCGATCTGTTCAGTCAGGTACAGCCGCAGGATCTGCTGAAATTCGGCATCATCCCGGAGCTGGTCGGACGTCTGCCGGTCATCACGGCGCTGTCCGAGCTGACGAAGGCGGACCTTGTCCGCATTCTGACCGAGCCGAAGAATGCGCTGAGCAAGCAGTATAAAAAACTGCTTTCCTACGACAATGTTGAGCTTGAATTCGATGAAGATGCGCTTGAGGCGGTTGCCGAAAAAGCGAAGGAACGCGCCATCGGCGCACGCGGTCTGCGTGCGATCATGGAGGGACTGATGACGGAGATCATGTATGAGATCCCGTCGGATCTGTCGATCCGCAAGGTGCGCGTGACCAAAGACGCCGTTCTCAGCGGCGCAAAGCCCGAGGTCCTTCGGGACGAGGCACAGCCCCGTCTTCCCGCGAAGGCCTGACGGGAAATTTAAGGGAGAGCGTTGAGCACGTCTTCGCGGAACGCGCTCCGCTCTCCCTTTTTACAGCAAGCTACCCGAGGAGGGAAACACATGAACGAGATGTTTCAGCCGGTACGTTATCCGGTTTTGGCGCTGCGCGGGCTTTGTATCTTCCCCCGTATGACGGCGCATTTTGACGTGGAAAGAAAGCCGTCCGTTCGCGCGATCGACGAAGCGATGCGCGGCTCTCAGCGCATTTTTCTGATCACGCAGAAGGATGTGCAGCAGTCTGAGCCCACCATCGACGGGCTGTACCCTGTCGGCACGGTCGCCGTGATCAAGCAGGTGCTCAAGCTGCCGGGAGATATTGTGCGCATCCTGGTCGAGGGACTGCACCGCGGCGAGATCGCGGAAGAGATCCCCGCAAACGGCTATCTCTGCGCCGCGGTGAAGGAACTGCCCGACAGCGGTTACGGCCGCACGCTGGCGAAAACAGAGGCAATGGTGCGCGAAGCGCTCAATGTCTTTTCGGGCTTTGTCGAACTTTCACCGCGCGGAGCGCAGGATACGCTTTCCGAGGTCTTCGGTATGACCGATCCGTCCTATGTGGCGGACTTTATCGCGCACCACGCAAGCTTCCACTATCCGGAAAAACAGAAGGCGCTGAACGAGCTGCACCCGGTCAAGCGCCTTGAACTTGTAACAAAGATGCTCGCCAGAGAGGTCGACGTGCTGCAGCTGCAGAGCGAGATTTCCGAACGAGTACAGGAAAATCTCAACCGCGGACAGCGGGATTACTATCTGCGCGAGCAGCTGCACGTCATCCACGAGGAGCTGGGAGACGGAGACGGAGACGACGAGATCGAGCAGTACCGCGAAAAGGTGACCGCGCTGAAGCTTTCCCCCGAGACGGAGGAAAAGCTCCTCAAGGAGATCGGGCGGCTCGCCAAGCAGCCTGCGGGCTCTTCTGAGGCGTCGCTTCTGCGGAACTATCTGGACACCTGTCTGGAGCTGCCGTGGAACACCGAGACCAAGGAACGGCTCGATCTGCGTGCCGCGCGAAAGATCCTGGATCAGGACCACTACGGTCTGGAGCAGGTCAAGAGCCGCATTCTCGAGATGCTGGCGGTGCGGAAGCTCGCGCCGGATATGCCGTGCACGATCCTCTGCCTTGTCGGTCCTCCGGGCGTCGGAAAGACCTCGGTGGCGATCTCCATCGCACGCTGCCTGAACCGCAATCTTGCGCGCATCTCGCTCGGCGGTGTGCACGATGAAGCCGACATCCGCGGACATCGCAAGACCTACATCGGTGCGATGCCGGGACGCATTCTCAGCGGCATTCTGCAGGCAAAGAGCAAGAACGCGCTGCTCCTGCTCGACGAGATCGACAAGATGGGCAGCGACTACCGCGGCGATCCCTCGGCGGCGCTGCTTGAGGTGCTGGACAACGAGCAGAATATGAGCTTCCGCGATCACTATCTCGAAGTTCCGTTCGATCTCAGCCGCTGCATGTTCATCACCACCGCGAACACTACATCGACCATTCCCCGCGCTCTGCTCGACCGTATGGAGGTCATCGAGCTCGGCTCGTATACCGATGAGGAGAAGCTCCGCATCGCAAAGGGGCATCTTCTGCCCAAGCAGATGAAAAAGCACGGCATCGCCAGAGAGCGCCTGCGTCTGACGGACGGCGCGATCCGCGAGATCGTTGCCTGCTACACCCGCGAGTCCGGCGTGCGAAATCTGGAACGCGAGCTGACGAAGGTCTGCCGAAAGGCTGCCGTCGAGCTGGTCTCCGACAACGCGCCGGAAAAGATCCACATCGCATCCGCGAATCTGGAGCAGTATCTCGGTATTCGGAAGTATCTGCCGGATACGATCCCGGAAAAGGACCCGGTCGGTCTTGTCACGGGGCTTGCGTGGAC
>JAFVWG010000060.1 GCA_017501805.1 Oscillospiraceae bacterium | reverse complement strand
TTCGGTGTGGTTTGCATCAGCGGCAGCGGCGCTTGGGGCAGAGACAATCCGAATTTCGCACGCCGGAGATAGGAGTGTGCACCAAAGGGCTCTTTGCGTTTTTTCTTTTGGGCATCCAAAACCCTTTTCTTTTTGCAAGAAAAAAGAAAACGGGGTTTGGGAAAAGACTCTCTTTTGGGTGGACTTATGGCGATGTTTGCAAATAAATTTCCTCTGCGCGGCGCTCGGCTTCAATAAGAATTTCGCTTGCGGTTTGCGGCTTTCCCTGCTCCAGCTGAGAAAGTGCGCGTTCTGCTGCATCAAGAAGAATTCTATACATCTGCTGATAGTCGGGCAAAAAGATCACTCCTTCGATATGGGGATTATATCCCCTTAATACTGATGATTATAGCCCCCATAATACAATGTGTCAAGAAATGGGGGCGCGGAAAATGATTCTGTTTGACAGACTTTGGAAGACGATGGAGAAACGCGGCGTTTCGACATACCGGCTCCGCGAGCAGTGCGGGATCGACAGCAAGACGATCCGACGGCTGAAGGCAAACGAAAACGTCGAGACAAAGACGATCGACAAGCTCTGTGCGGCGCTCGGCTGCCGTGTGGAGGATATTCTGGAATACAAGGAAGCCGCGGAGTGATCCGCGTCTTTTTTGCCGCAGGAGGCGGCAAAAGTGATATTCGGCTACGCCGAGTTGCGGTGTGCCGCTTGCGGCACAGATAGAGATACTGCCTTCGGCAGGCGGAGGATCGGAATCGCTGCGGCGGAAATTCTGCGGCGGCGCGAAAGAAAAATCCGACCTGTGATCGGGGATCACAGGTCGGAACTGTTTATAAAGGTTTTTTCGCTCAGGGTCTCGGCGGGATGTTCGGCTTTGCACCGGCGGGGATGGCGCACATATAGCCTGCCTTGGTCTTCTCGGCGTGCTCGCGCTTTGCCGCTTCGACCAGCTCGGGGTTCTCCATCAGGCGCATGATCGTGCCCGCGACGGCCTTGCCTGCCCAGAGCATCATGCGCTTCGCGAAGCTCCACTTGCTCTGGGAAACGGACTGCCAGCTGTGTCCCGGCGTACCGACGGCCCAGTTGGCAACGTGCATCTGCACGGTGGGCGTGCACCAGCTTACGTCCGCGGTGTCCGTCGAGCCGCCGTGCGGCTTCGGGGGAACGGGATCGAGAACGGTGTCCGCGAGCATCGGCTTCGCGCGGTCTTCTTCGCTCAGCTCGATGGTCTTCTGGATCTCTGCGGCGAAGGCAAGCTCCTCTTCCGTGGGGACGGGCAGGGGAATGTCGTGCATCGCTTCGTTGGCGGTCGCCTGCAGCGTGGGGATGGTGATGAGGTTCGCGTAGCCGGAGAGGACGTTGATGGAGACTTCCGTCTCGGTCATCAGCGCCGCGCCCTGCGCGATCTTGTTGACGCGCTCGGTCAGAGCCTGTGCGGAGACGGAGTCCGTCGCGCGGACGTAGTAGAGGACCTTCGCGTGGGACTGCACCATATTCGGCGCGTCGCCGCCCGCATCGAGGATCGCGTAGTGGATGCGGCAGCTCAGGTCCATATGCTCACGCAGGAAGTTCGCGCCGACGTTCATCAGCTCCACAGCGTCCAGAGCGCTGCGTCCCGCCTGCGGATTTGCACCCGCGTGAGAAGCGGTGCCGACGAAGCTGTATTCGACGTGACGCGTGGCGAGCGCCGGACGGGTACGAACCATGTTCATCCGCTCGGGATGCCAGCTCACGACGGAGTCGATGTCTGCAAACAGACCGTCGCGCGCCATATAGATCTTGCCGCCGCCGCCTTCTTCCGCGGGACAGCCGAAGAGCGTGACGCTGCCGCGTCCGGTCTCCTCGATATAGGCCTTGACTGCGAAGGCCGCCGCCAGAGAGCCGCCCGCGAAGAGGTTGTGTCCGCAGCCGTGACCGCAGTCCTTGCCGGGGATGCTCTCGCGCTTCGTGGACTCGCCGACCTGGCTCATACCCTCGAGCGCGTCATACTCGGCGAGGATGCCGAAATGCGGCTTGCCGGAGCCGTAGGTGGCGGTGAAGGAGGTCGGAATATCGGACAGACCGCGCACAACGGTGAAGCCGTTTTCCTCCAGCGTTTTGGTGATGAGGTCGGAGGCGAAGTATTCTTTGTATGCCGCCTCGGGATGATCCCACAGAGCGTCGGACACGCCGCAGAACAGGTCTGCGCGGCTGTCGATCACGCCCAAATATTTCTCGTACATATAAAAGATCCCCTTTCTTCTGCATGATTCCTATGTCAAGATAGCACAGCGGGAAGTTTTTTGCAATGCGAAACGGATATTTTTCTCTTTGTCGATACAAGATCGGTATTTTTTGAGCCCGTATCTTGCGGTGGAGGAAAAGCTGTGGTAGAGTGTTCTCAAGAAACTGCCGTTTTGGCAGATACCCGGAGGAAAGGAGCGGCGTGTATGGGAAAACGGCGCAGACGGCTTTCTGCATTTCAGACAATTATCCTGTGTTTCGGGGGGACGATCCTGCTCGGCGCGCTGCTTCTGATGCTGCCGATTGCCTCGCGGAGCGGGACGGTCACGCCGTTTGGAGACACGCTGTTCACGGCGACTTCGGCGGTGTGTGTGACGGGGCTGATCGTTCGCGACACCGCGACGCACTGGTCCGCGTTTGGACAGGTGCTGATCCTGCTGCTGATCCAGATCGGCGGCCTCGGCGTGATCACGGTCGCCGCGTCGTTTGCGATACTCTCGGGCAGAAAGATCGGACTTTGGCAGCGCAGCACGATGCAGGAGGCGATCGCCGCGCAGAGGCTCGGCGGCGTGGTGCGGCTGACGGGTTTTATCCTGCGGATGACATTTGCGGTCGAGCTGCTCGGCGCAATATGTATGCTGCCGTCCTTCTGCAGCCGTTTTGGGCTGCGCGGCGTCTGGATGGCGGTTTTTCACGCGATCTCCGCGTTTTGCAATGCGGGCTTTGACCTGCTGGGAACGCCGGAGGCGAAATATGTCTCACTGACAGTCCTGTCGGACAACGCGGTGATCCAGACGGTCGTGATGCTGCTGATCGTTGCGGGCGGTCTTGGTTTTCTGACGTGGGACGATCTGCTGACCCATAAATTCCGCGTGCGGCGCTATCGGATGCAGAGCAAGGTGATCCTTGTGACCTCGCTTCTGCTGATCCTCGTGCCCGCGCTGCTGTTTCTGTGCCGCGACTTCGCGGCGCTTCCGACCAAGGAGCGGATTCTTGCGTCGCTGTTCCAGTCCGTTACCGCACGTACGGCGGGCTTCAATTCGCAGGATCTGAACACGATGACGGACGTGGGACGCGCGGTGATGATCGTACTGATGCTCATCGGCGGCTCGCCCGGCTCGACGGCGGGCGGTATGAAGACCACGACCGCTGCGGTGCTGTTTGCTTCCGCTGCCGCCGCTTTCCGCAGACGGAACGACGCGCAGTTCTTCGGCAGACGCATCGATCACACCGCCGTTCGGAACGCCGCGGTGATCCTGGTGCTCTATCTGGCGATGTTTTTCGGCGGCGCGATCGTGATCAGCGCGGTCGAGGGGCTGCCGCTCGGCGTCTGCCTGTATGAGACCGCCTCGGCGGTCGGAACGGTCGGTCTCACGCTGGGGATCACGCCCTCGCTCGGGACGCTCTCGCGCCTGATCCTGATGGCGCTGATGTTCTTTGGCAGGGTCGGAGGGCTCACGCTCATCTACGCGGCGATCTCGGAGAAGAGAAACGATCTTTCCCGCTTGCCGCAGGAGACGATCACGGTCGGCTGAATACGATAAAATATCAAGAGAGATGAAGATATGATAGGACTCGGAACGATCATCAACAGCGCTGCCATCGCGGTCGGCGGGATCGTTGGACACTTTGCCGGAAGACGCTTCGGTGAAGACCGGCAGGAGGCGCTCAACAGAGCCTGCGGGATCAGCGTTTTGTTTATTGCCGTCGCGGGCGCGATGCAGGGAATGCTGCGGATCGAGGCGGGCTCGCTTGTGAGCGGACGTTCGATGCTGCTTGCGATCTGCCTTGCGCTGGGCACGGCGGTCGGAGAGTGGATCGGCATCGAGCACGGCTTTGAACGGCTCGGACAATGGCTGAAGCAAAAGACCGGCAACGCCGGAGACCCGAAGTTCGTGGGCGCGTTTGTGACGGCCTCGCTGACGGTCTGCATCGGCGCGATGGCGATCGTCGGTGCGATCGAGGACGGCGTTTCGGGGGATGCTTCCACCCTCTGCGTGAAAGCGGTGCTGGACTTTGTCATCATCGCGGTGATGACCGCCTCGCTCGGAAAGGGCTGCGCGTTCTCCGCGATCCCGGTTTTTGTGTTTGAGGGAACGCTGACCCTCCTTGCAAGGCTGATCGCGCCTGTTCTGACGGCGTTGGCGCTGGAATACATCTCGCTGGTCGGCTCGGTGCTGATCTTCTGCGTGGGTGTGAATCTTGTGTGGGAGCTGAAGCTCCGTGTGGCGAATATGCTTCCCGCGGTGCTGCTTGCGGCCGCCGCCGCATATCTGCCGTGGGGAATCTGATGCGAATAGGAGAATAACAATGAAAAGTATCTTACTGATCGGACTGGGACGCTTCGGCAGACATGTGGCGGAGCATCTCAACGCGCTGGGACACGAAGTGATGGCGGTGGACCGCAGCGAGACGCGCGTCAATGACGTTCTGCCCTTTGTGACGAATGCACAGATCGGCGACAGCACCTCGGAGGACTTCCTCCGCACGCTGGGCGTGGACAACTACGACGTCTGCATCGTCACCATCAGCGGCGATTTCCAGAGCTCTCTGGAGACGACCAACCTTCTGAAAGAACTGGGGGCGAGATTCGTCGTCTCGCGCGCCGAGCGCGATGTGCAGGAGAAGTTCCTGCTCCGCAACGGCGCAGATGAGGTCGTTTACCCGGAGAAGCAGGCGGCGAAATGGTCCGCGATCCGCTACAGCTCCGAGCATATGCTGGACTATGTGGAGCTGGATGCCGAGCACGCGATCATCGAAGTCAGCATCCCGGAAGACTGGATCGGCAGGACGGTCGGTCAGCTGGACGTCCGTAAAAAGTATAACGTCAACATTATGGCGGTGAAACAGAACGGAAAGCTGACGCTTACGATCACGCCCGACACCGTCCTCAGCGCCGATGAGACGCTTCTGGTGCTGGGAGATTACCGCGCGATGCGAAAATGCTTCAAGCTCTGAGGAGGAAGGAATATGGACATCCGGGATATGCAGAACGGCGATAAGATCGAGGGCTTTTATCTGCTGCAGGCGGCACAGACCAAAACGACCTCGGCGGGAAAGCCTTACCTGAGTATGACGCTTGCAGACTGCTCGGGAACGATCGCCGCGCAGATGTGGGATTACAGCGGTCCCATCGCCGACAAGGACGCGGGCTCGATCGTGAAGGTGCGCGCGATCGTCGGAGAATACCGCAGCACGCCGCAGCTCACCGTGAATATGATGCGCCTCGCCGAGCCGGGGGATACCTACGACCGCAGCCGGCTCGTTCCCTCCGCGCCGCAGGACGCGAAGAAAATGTGGGACGAGATCCACGCGTTTGTCGACTCCGTGACCGACGCGGACTATGCGGCGGTCTGCCGCGAGATGCTCGCGCAGTACTATGACCGGATCGAAACGCTTCCCGCGGCGAAGAGCGTACACCACGGCTTCCTCGGAGGACTCGCGATGCACACGCTCGGTATGCTGAAGATCGCGGATTTCCTCGCGAAGCAGTACGCCTCGGCGATCGACCGCAGTCTCCTGATCGCGGGTACGCTGCTGCACGACTTTGCCAAGTGCGAGGAGTATGCGCTGTCCCCCACGGGACTCGTTGCGGAATACTCCGTCAAAGGGGAACTGCTGGGACATCTTGTTCTGGGCGCGCAGGCGGTCGCCAAAGCGGCGGAAAAGATCGGTATCCCCGAGGAAAAGTCGATCCTGCTGCAGCATATGCTACTGTCCCACCACGGCGAGCCGGAGTTCGGCGCCGCGGTGCGCCCCGCCTGTGCGGAAAGCGAGCTGCTGTCGCTGATCGACCTGATCGACAGCCGCATGGAGATCTATACGGAAACACTTGCCGAGATGCAGCCTTCGAGCTTCAGCAAGCGGCTCTTTGCGCTGGACAAGCGCATCTACCGCCACGGCTGACAGAGAAAGAAGAACGCGCTTCCGAAGCCCGGAAGCGCGTTTTGTTATATTTGCGTGTCAGCGGAGGTCTGTCTGCGTGCGGTGGAGCGCGGCGTAGATGCCGCCCTGCGCCATCAGCTCCTCGTGGCTGCCGCTCTCGGCGATGGAGCCGTCCGCGACGACCAGAATGCGGTTCGCGCTGCGGATCGTGGACAGACGGTGCGCGATGATGAGCGTCGTGCGTCCCTTTGCCAGCTCGTCAAAGGCGCGCTGGATCTTCGACTCCGTTACGCTGTCGAGCGCGCTGGTCGCCTCGTCAAGGATCAGGATCGGCGGGTTTTTCAGGAAGATCCGCGCGATGGCGACGCGCTGCTTCTGTCCGCCGGAAAGGCGTGTGCCGCGCTCGCCGACAAAGGTGTTGAAGCCCTGCGGCATCGCGAGGATATCCTCGTAGATCTCCGCGCGCTTTGCAGCTTCGATCACTTCCTCCATCGTGGCATCGGGTCTGCCGTAGCGGATGTTTTCGAGCACCGTGTCCGCGAAGAGGAACACATCCTGCTGAACGATGCCGATCTTCCGCCGCAGAGACGCCTGCGTCAGCTTCCGCACGTCCGTGCCGTCGATGGTGATCGCGCCGCTCTCCACATCGTAGAAGCGGGGGATGAGCTGGCAGAGCGTGGTTTTGCCGCCGCCGGAGGGTCCGACGACCGCGATCGTCTCGCCTGACGCCACGCGGAAGGAGACATCCTGCAGCACTTCGCTCTTTTCCGGGTAGGAGAAGGAGACGCGCTCGACGGCGATCTCGCCGCGGACATCCGTCAGCTCCACTGCATCGGGGGCGTCGGTGACGGTCGGTTCGGTGCGCATCACCTCGTTGAAGCGGCGCAGTCCCGCCATACCGCTGGCAAACTGCTCGGAGAAGAACACGAGCTTGCGGACGGGCGCGATGAAGGAGGCAATGTACATACTGAAGGTGATGAGGTCGATGTAGTTGAGCTGTCCGCGCATGATGAGCCAGCCGCCCACGGCGATCACGACGACGGACATCAGGCTGAGAAACAGCTCCATCACCGTGAAGAACAGAGCCATCTCGCGGTAGAAGCCCGCCTTGTGCGAGCGGTAGCGCGCGTTGGTGCGGCGGAATTTCTCCACCTCGAGCGACTCGTTGGCGAACGCCTTTGCCGTCCGCATACCCGAGAGGCTGGACTCGATATCGGAGTTGATCTCGGCGGCGGTCTTCTTGACCTCCTGCGAGGCAAAGCGCATCGCGCGGCGGCGCGCCATCACAACGGCGAGGAACAGCGGGATCAGCAGCGCGAGGACAAGCGCCAGCCGCCACTGGATCGTCATCAGCACGACGATCGAGCCGATGATCGTTGCGCCGGAGATCAGCAGGTCCTCGGGGCCGTGGTGTGCCAGCTCCGCCATCTCCCACAGGTCGGTGGTCAGACGGCTCATCAGCTCACCCGTGCGCTTTTGCCCGAAATAGTCAAAGCCGAGCGTCTGCACATGGTCGAACAGCGTCTGTCGGATGTCGGACTCCACGCGGATGCCGAAGGTGTGTCCCCAGTAGGTGATGATGTAGTAAAGACCCGCGCGCAGAAGATACGCGCCGAGCATGATCGCCATCACCGTGAAAAAGGCGGCAAACGCCTGCTGCGGCAGAAGCTCCGTCAGCGCGTAGCGCGACGCAAGCGGCCAGACGAGATCGATCAGCGCCACCGCGGAGGCACAGACGAGGTCGAGATAAAAAAGCTTTTTATGCGGACGGAAGTAGCGAAGAAACACGCGGATCAGACCGCCCGTTTCGGCTGTTTTTCTCTGCATACGATCGCCTTCCTTTCAAAAACTGCGCATATTATACGGCTTTTTCCGACACTTTGCAAGAAGATGCCTTTCTTGACAGGCGTGATACAATCAAAACGAAAAACAAAGGAGGTGAGCACGTGGAATACTTTGCGGGAGAATACGATATCGCTGTCGTCGGAGCGGGACACGCCGGGATCGAGGCGGGACTTGCCGCCGCACGGATGGGTATGCGCGTCCTCGTGTTCACGATCAACCTCGACGCCATCGGCAATATGCCCTGCAACCCCTCCATCGGAGGCACGGGCAAGGGACACCTTGTGCGCGAACTGGATGCGCTCGGCGGCGAGATGGCAAAGGCGGCGGATCGCTGCTGCATCCAGTACAGAATGCTGAATCTCGGCAAGGGTCCCGCTGTCCATTCCCTGCGCGCGCAGGCGGACAGACGGAAATATCAGGAGGATATGAAGCGCACGCTGGAGCGGCAGGAGAATCTCTTCCTCAAGCAGGCGATCGTCACGGAGATCCGACTGAAGGACGGTGCGGTCGCGGAGGTCTGCACGCAGCTCGGCGCGGTCTACGCCGTGCGCGCGGTCGTGATCGCCTCCGGCACGTACCTGGGCGGACGCACGATCACGGGCGAATGCGCCGTGGCTTCGGGTCCCGACGGTATGCACGCCGCCGAGGAGCTGACGAGCTGTCTCCTCGGGCTGGGACTTCGGCTGCGCCGCTTCAAGACCGGCACGCCGCCGCGCCTCAATGCCCGCAGTATCGATTTTTCCAAAACAGAGCCGCAGCCGGGTGACGAACATCCCGAGCCGTTTTCCTTCCGCACGAAGACCGTGCCGGAGAACCGTGCGGTCTGCTATCTGACCTACACCAATGAGCGCACGCACGAGATCATTCGGGAGAATTTCGACCGTTCGCCGCTTTTCAACGGTATGATCGACTCCGTCGGTCCGCGCTACTGCCCTTCGATCGAGACCAAGGTGGACCGCTTCCCGGAAAAGAAGCGGCATCCGCTGTTCCTGGAGCCCTGCGGGCTCGGAACGGATGAGATCTATGTACAGGGGCTTTCCTCGTCGCTTCCCGAGGATGTGCAGCTTGCGGTCGTACACAGCATCGCGGGACTGGAAAACGCGGAGATGCTGCGCCCCGCCTATGCCATCGAATATGACTGCATCGATCCGACGGAGCTGCTTCCGACGCTGGAGTGCAAGAAGATCCCCGGTCTCTACGGAGCGGGACAGTTCAACGGCTCGAGCGGCTACGAAGAGGCCGCCGTGCAGGGCTTCGCGGCGGGCGTGAACGCCGCGCTGAAGCTCCGCGGAGAAGAGCCGATGATCCTGCGCCGAAGCGACGGCTATATCGGCATCCTCATTGATGACCTCGTCACGAAGGGGACGCTCGAACCGTACCGCATTATGACCTCGCGCTCAGAGTACCGCCTCCTGCATCGGCAGGACAATGCCGACGAGCGGCTTGCCGCCGTCGGACGGCGCATCGGGCTGATCGGCGAGGAGGAATACCGCGCCGTGGAGGAAAAATACGCCGCTGTTTACGCGGAGCTGAAGCGGCTGGAGCATACCGGCGTTTCCGCAAGCGAAGCGCTGAACGCCCTTCTGGAACGCTGCGGCAGTGCGCCCGTTTCCGGCTCGGCACGGCTTGCGGATCTGCTGCGCCGTCCGAATGTTCGCTACGACGATCTTGCGCCGTTCGATCCGGACAGACCCGCGCTCACGCCCGAGCAGCGGGAGAGCGTGGAGATCCGCATCAAATACGCGGGCTATCTCGCCCGTCAGGAAAAGCAGCTCGCAGAATCCCGCAGAGAGGAAAACCGCCTGCTGCCGAACGACATCGACTACACCGCCATCACGGGACTTCGGCTGGAGGCGCGGCAGAAGCTCGATGAGGCGCGCCCGCTCTCCGTCGGACAGGCCGGACGCATCTCCGGCGTGAGTCCTGCGGATATTGCGGTACTGCTGATCTGGCTTGAGCAGAACGGAAAATAGGGAGCGCATACTATGTATTTTGACTCGCACGCACATCTGAACGACCCGAAATTTGACGAAGACCGCGCCGCGGTCATCGCCGATCTTGCCGCGCACGGCGTGACGCACGTGATGAACGTGGGCTGCTGCCTCGCGTCCTCTCACGACTGCGTGGCGATGGCAAAGCAATATCCTATGATCTATGCCTCGGTCGGTACGCATCCGCAGGATGCGAAGGAAGTGGACGACACCGTTCTGGACACCTACCGTGAGCTGGCAAAGGAGAAAAAGGTGCTTGCCATCGGCGAGATCGGACTGGACTACTACTACGGCGGTGACGACAAGGAGGTGCAGCGCAGCGCCTTTGAGCGGCAGATGCAGCTCGCACAGGACCTTGATCTGCCCGTCATCATCCACAGCCGCAGCGCCAACGGAGACACGATGGACATCCTGCGGAACTTCCCGCGCGTGACCGGTACGCTGCATTGCTACGCAGGCTCACCCGAGCTTGCAAAGCTCTATGTCAAAATGGGCTGGTACATCGGCTTTACGGGCGTGGTGACCTTCAAAAACGCGCGGAAGGCGGTGGAGACCGCCATGGTCGTGCCGCTCGACAGAATGCTCATCGAGACGGACTGCCCCTTTATGGCGCCCGAGCCGCACCGCGGCACGCGCAACGACAGCCGCTATGTGCCGCTTGTTGCGGCAAAGCTTGCCGAGCTGCGCGGCATTTCGCCCGAGGAAATGGGCAGGATCACAAGCGATAACGCGAAGAGACTCTTCCGAATGGATTGACCGAACGGCCTCCTCCCGCATAGATTGGCGGGAGGAGGCTTTTGATTATGGAATATGATCTGCAAAAAGAAACCCGTGTCTGGGAACGCATCCGGACCCCGCAATGTCAAAACCGCGGTGCGGACGCCGCCGAGATCGCAAAGATCGTGTGCGCGGAAATGGCGGACGCCTGCTTCTACCGTGCGCTGGCCGCCGCGCTTCCCGCAAAGGAGCGCCGCTGTCTGCTGGAAATTGCACAGGATGAAAACAAACACGCCAAAACGCTTTCGGCGATCTACTTTCTGCTGCAGGGGCAGCGGCTTTGCCCGGAGCGACCGCCGCGCTTCTGCCCGAGCTGTCTGACGGAGGAGCTTCGAAAACGCTGGCGGGAGGAGCTTGCCGCCGCAGAGAGGTACGAGAAACTTGCCGAGCAGATGCCGGAGTTTGCTTCGACATTCCGGTGTCTTGCGGCGGACGAGAAGCGGCACGCGCAGAGGATCCTGTGCCTGCTGCAGA
>JAFVWG010000059.1 GCA_017501805.1 Oscillospiraceae bacterium | reverse complement strand
TGACGGCAGCGCCAAAATGTGGGGCGATGTGAACACCGCCGCCTTCACCGAACTGGAAGGCGGAAACGACAGCGGTATTGAGATGCTCTTCTTCTACGACGCGGACGGAAAGCTCACGGGCGTTGCCGCAAACGTCTGCTGACCGTCGCAGATCCTTGAGCACAGACACTTTATTTCGGCGGACTACTGGGGCAAGGTGAAGATCCTTCTGCGTGAAAAGTACGGCGAGGACCTCAAGGTGCTCGGACTCGGCGGTCCCGGCGGTGACCAGTGCCCGCGCGATCTGGTTCGCTGGGTGAATCCCGAGACGCCGATCGACGATCCCAACATCGACCGCCCCGATTACATCGAGCGCGACGCCGATCCCTCAATGTTTGACATCAAGGGCAGCTGGAAAGCCGGTAAGCGTATTGTCAATGAGATCATCGACGCGCTGGAAGAAGTGACGGAGACAAAGGACGAGGCGATCCTGAAGCACGAGAGCCTGACCCTCGATCTGCCCCTGCGCCGTGTCACCCCGAAGGAATACGAGCATGCCTGCGAGCAGATGGAAAAGTTCGCCGCGCGCGTCAAGGATCACGTCAATTTCGAGGACAACGCCGCAATGCACGTGCACACGGGAACGATCATGCGCTGGAATCGGCAGCATACGGAAAATATTGTGCCGACCAAGGTGCACATCATCCGCTTCGGCAATGTCGCCATCGCGACGAACCCCTTTGAGCTCTTCCTTGATTACGGCAATCAGATCCGTGCGCGCAGCCGTGCACGGCAGACCTTCCTCGTACAGCTGGCCTGCGGCTCGCTCGGCTACCTGCCCACCGAAAAGGCGGAGAAGGGAAGCCACTACAGCGCCTACGTGAGCAGCGGATGCGTCGGTCACGCGGGCGGCGAAATGCTCGTGCGGAAAACGACCGAAGAAATCAATAAATTCTTTGAAAAATAAGCGTCGCCACTTGCATTTTTTGGGACAAGGTGTACAATAACAATTGGAATAAAACCGTGAAAAGAGGTATGTATCATGGGTAAACTTAAAATCGGCTGGTCGGAAGTCAGCATCACGCCGGAGAATAAGAAGATCCGCCTTGCCGGACAGTTCGTTGAGCGCATCTCCGAATATGTTGAGACGCCCATTACCGCCACTTCGCTGGCAATCGAAGACGGCACGGAACAGTTGATCATCTGCTCCTGCGATATCGTCAAGATCGGCAGAAACGTGATGCGTCGCGTGCGCGAAAAGGTCGCCGAGATGGACGCGACGGTTCCGCTGGATAAGATCATCGTGGGCGCAACCCATAGCCACACCTCTCATGTCTATGACTACGAGGTGCAGGGCAACGGCGCGAAAGAGATCCTCAACGAGTATCTTCCTCCCGAAAAGCAGTATGTGGCGAAGGTTTCCGCCGACACGGACGATGTAATGACGCCACATGAGTCTCTGCTTTTCATCGTTGACCGCATTTCTCAGGCAATCGTTGCGTCCTGGCAGAACCGCGCTCCCGGCCGTTTTGCGACCGGCTTCGGCAGAGCCGCGATCGGTATGTGCCGCCGCGTCTGCTACTCCGACGGCAGCGCCAAAATGTGGGGCGACACCAACACCGCCGCATTCACCGCTCTGGAAGGCGGCAACGACAGCGGCATCGAAATGCTCTTCTTCTACGATATGAACGAGAAGCTCACCGGCGTTGTTGCAAACGTCTGCTGCCCGTCTCAGATCGTTGAGCACCGTCTGTTCATCTCCTCCGACTACTGGGGAAAGGTCCGTATCCTCCTGCGCGAGAAATACGGCGAAGATCTGAAGATCCTCGGCCTCTGCGGCCCCGGCGGCGACCAGTGCCCGCGTGACCTGATCCGCTGGGTCAACCCCGAGACGCCCGTCGACGATCCCCATATCGACCGTCCGGACTACATCGAGCGTGACGCCGATCCCTCTATGTTCGACATCAAGGGCACCTGGAAGGCCGGCAAGCGTATCGTCAACGAGATCATCGACGCGCTGGAAGAAGTGACGGAGACGAAGGACGAGGCCGTTCTCAAGCACGAGAATCTGACCATCGACCTGCCTCTGCGCCGCGTCACCCCGAAGGAATATGAGACCGCCTGCGAGCAGATGGAAAAGTTCGCCGCGAGAGTTACCGACCACGTCAACTTCGAGGACAACGCCGCGATGTATGTGCATTCCGGCACGATCATGCGCTGGAGAGTGCAGCACAAGCAGGACATCGTTCCCATCGAGGTCCACATCGCCCGTCTCGGCACGGTCGCGTTTGCTACGAACCCGTTCGAACTGTTTGTCGACTACGGCAACCAGATCCGCGCCCGCAGCCGCGCCCGTCAGACCTTCCTCATCCAGCTCGCCTGCGACGGTCTGGGCTATCTGCCCACCAAGAAGGCGGAGGAAGGCAGCCACTACAGCGCCTACGTCACCAGCGGCAAGGTCGGTCACGCCGGCGGCGAGATGCTTGTCCGCAAGACCACCGAAGAAATCAACAAGTTCTTCGCCGAATAAGCAACAAAACCGTAAAACGGAGCTGCGTTTTTTCGCAGCTCCGTTATTTTTATTAAGTATAACCGTCTGAGGTACTTGCTTTTTTTTACACGGTGTGTAGAATAGGGAATGGAATAGAAAATTATGAAGAGAGGTATGTATCATGGGTAAACTCAAAATCGGCTGGTCGGAAGTCGACATTACGCCGAAGGACAAACGGATCCGCCTTGCCGGACAGTTTTTTGAGCGCATCTCCGAGTATGTCGAGACGCCGATCGTTGCCACCACGCTTGCCATCGAAGACGGCGCGGAGCAGATGATCTTCTGCGCCTGCGACCTCGTGAAGATCGGCAGAAACCTCATCCGCCGCGTGCGCGAAAAGGTCGCAGAGCTGGACGCCGCCATCCCCACGGACAAGATCATCCTCAGCGCGATCCATTCCCACACCTCGCACGTGTACGACTATGAGGCGACGAACTACGCCGCATTCGCAGGCGGCCCGAAGGGCATCCTGGATAGCTTCCTGCCGCGCGAAAAGCAGTATGTGGCAAAGGTTTCCGATGACACGGAAAATGTTATGACGGCGCGCGAAGCGCTGCTCTTCCTGGTCGACAGTATCTCCGCGTCGATCGTGGAAGCCTGGCAGAACCGCACCTCCGGCAGCTTCGCCACCGGCTTCGGCAGAGCGGCGATCGGTATGTGCCGCCGCGTGTGCTACTCCGACGGCAGCGCCAAGATGTGGGGCGACACCAACACCGCCGCATTTACCGAACTGGAAGGCGGCAACGACAGCGGCATCGAGATGCTCTTCTTCTATGGTGCGGACGGAAAACTCACGGGTGTTGCGGCAAGTGTTGCCTGCCCGGCACAGGTCGTTGAGCATCGCACCTTCATCTCCTCCGACTACTGGGGCAAGGTCCGTATCCTCCTGCGCGAGAAGTACGGCGAAGACCTGAAGGTCCTCGGTCTCTGCGCTCCCGCAGGCGACCAGTGCCCGCGCGATCTGATCCGCTGGGTCAACCCCGAGACCCCGATCGACGACCCCAACATCGACCGCCCGGATTACATCGAGCGTGACGCCGATCCCTCCATGTTTGACATCAACGGCAGCTGGAAGGTCGGCAAGAGAATCGTCAATGAGATCATTGACGCACTCGAGGAAGTGACCGAGAAGAAGGACGAAGCCATCCTCAAGCACGAAAATCTGACGGTCGAGCTGCCCCTGCGCCGCGTCACCCCGAAGGAATACGAGCACGCCGTGGAGCAGATGGAAAAGTTCGCCGCGAGAGTTACGGATCACGTCAATTTCGCGGACAACGCCGCGATGCACGTGCACACCGGCACGATCATGCGCTGGAAGCAGCAGCACATTCAGGACATCGTCCCCGTCGAGGTGCACATTGTCCGTCTCGGCAGCGTTGCTATCGCGACGAACCCGTTTGAACTGTTCCTGGACTACGGCAACCAGATCCGCGCACGCAGCCGCGCTCGTCAGACCATCCTCGTCCAGCTCGCCTGCGACGGTCTGGGCTATCTGCCCACCGAAAAGGCGGAAAAGGGCAGCCACTACAGCGCCTACGTCACCAGCGGCAAGGTCGGTCACGCCGGCGGCGAGATGCTCGTCCGCAAGACGACCGAAGAGATCAACAAATTCTTCGCCGAATAAAAAATATTGCAAACGGCACTGTGCGGAGCGCAGTGCCGTTTCTTGCGTTTTGGTCAGGAATAGGTTACAATGTGCGAGAGGTGACTGCGATGCAATGTAAAGAACTGTTTGAGGTGATCGACTCCCTGTCCGATCGCTATCTTGATATGCTGGAGGACGTCTGTAATATTGAAAGTCAGACGATCGACAAAGAGGGCGTGGACAAGGTCGGCAGCTATTTTGCCGAAGAGGCGAAAAAACACGGCTGGAAGGTCGAGATCGCGCCGCAGGAGAAGTCCGGCGATCTTGTCTGCATCACGATGAATCCGGACGCCAAAGGTGAGCCTGTGACCATTTCCGGGCATATCGACACCGTGCATCCGAAGGGACTGTTCGGCGATCCGCCCGTGCACCGCGATGCGGAAAAAATCTACGGACCCGGTGTGCACGACTGCAAGGGCGGCTGCGTTGCGGGTCTGCAGGCGATGGACGCGCTGGAGCGGATCGGCTTTGCGGCACGGCCTGTCCGTCTGATCCTGCAGTCGGACGAAGAGAACAGCAGCAAGACCAGCGGCGGCGCGACCGTCCGCTATATGTGCGAAAAGGCGAAGGATTCCATCGCCTTTTTGAATCTGGAGCCGCACGCTGCCGGCTGCGTGACGCTTCTGCGGAAGGGCATCCTGCGCTACAAGCTGACCGTGCATGGAAACGCGGTGCACTCCGCTGTTTGCTACACCGGTGCAAACGCCGTCACGGAGGCGGCGCACAAGCTCCTGCAGCTCGAACGCTTCAAGGATGAGAATGGGCTGACCTGCAACTGCGGCGTTATCCGCGGCGGCACCGTGCCGAACTCCGTTGCCGACACCTGCGAGTTCTACGCCGACTTCCGCTTTGCAACGAACGAGCAGTACGAGGAGGCGGTCGCGGCGGTCGAAGAGGTCGCTGCGCACAGCACGGTCGAGGGCTGCACCTGCACGGCGGAGGTCTACAGTTCCCGCCCGGCGATGATCGAGTCCGAAAAGAACAACGACCTGCTCGCGAAGATCAACGAGATCTATGCGGAAAACGGACTGCAGACGCTCGAAAAGAAAATGGGCAACGGCGGCTCGGACGCGGCGCAGGTGACGCAGGCGGGCATTCCCTGTGTGGACAACTTCGGCTCGGAGGGCGGCAGAGGTCACTCAAAGGAGGAGTTCACCTATCTGCGCTCCGTTTCGGCTGCCGCAAAGCGCATCGCGGCGGTGATCTACTGCATCTGAATTTATAAAAGACAGCCTTCCCCGAACGGGGAAGGCTGCTTCTATATCGGGCGATGCGTCAGGTCGCGGAGGCTTTCAGCCGCGCAAACTGCTTTTTGATCCCGAAGGTGTGGCAGAGCAGAAGGGAGGCTGCGGCGCCGACCGCTGCCTGCAGGATCTGAAACGGGAGCTTCAGAAGCGCGTATTCCGGCGTGCTGTAGACATAGGCGCGCCCCAGGGAATAGCCGACCACCATAATGACCGCGCCCACCGACACGGCGAGGACGGATGCCGCCGTCGGATGCCTGCGGAGCGTCCGATTTGCGATCAGGGAGATCACGACCGCCTGCAGACCGTGGGTGGCGAGGGAGACGAACATCGGCGCGGGGTAGAAGAGCAGATCGCCCAAAAACGAGCCGACGCCGCCCACAACAAACGCCGCGAAGGGATCGAGCAGGAGCGCGGCGGTGCAGATGACGATATCATTTAAGTACAGATGTCCGCCGGGGACGGGGAGACCGAAGGAGCTGAGCGCTACATTGATGGCGGTCAGCATCGCGGTGACGACGAGCCACAGCGTTGTGTTTTGAAACGATTTTTTTTGATGCACGAAAAAACTCTCCTTTACTTTTTTGTGTGGATAGGTTACCATTTAACTGAACATAAGAAAATGCTCAGAAAGAGAGTGTTTTATATAACCAGATGAAGTATCGAATCGACAAGGAGAACGGAAAACCTGCCTATCTGCAGCTGTATGAGCAGCTGAAGCGGGACATTCTGAACGGGATCTTCGCTTATGGCGCGAGGCTTCCGTCCAAACGCCTGCTCGCGGCGGAGACCGGTCTGAGCGTGATCCCGGTGGAGCGGGCTTACGGACTGCTCTGCGACGAGGGCTACGCCGAGGCACGGGAGCGGAGCGGCTATTTTGCCATTTATCGGGAAGGAGAACTGCTGGTGCAGGGAGAGCGCGTGCCGACCCTGCACAGACGGCCGCACACCGTTCGCGGACAGTTTCCGTTTTCCGTTCTGGCGAAGACGATGCGGCGTGTGCTGCTGGACCGCGGGGAGGAGATTCTTGTGAAGTCTCCCAATCACGGCTGTGCCGAGCTGCGGACAGCCATCGCCGGGTATCTCCGACAGAACGCGGGGATCGCGGTGCGTCCCGAGCAGGTGATCGTCGGCTCAGGCGCGGAATATCTCTACAGCCTGATCGTACAGCTTTTGGGCAAGGAGCGGGTTTTTGCTCTGGAGCAGCCGTCCTACGAAAAGATCCGCCAGGTCTATGAGGCGAACGGTGTTCGCTGCGAGCTGCTCAGAATGGGGAAAAACGGTATCCGCAGCGCGGAGCTGGAGCGGACGAATGCAACGGTTCTCCACGTGACCCCTTTTAACAGCTGGCCGAGCGGTGTGACGGCCGACGCCTCCAAGCGCAGCGAGTATCTGCGCTGGGCGGAACGGAGGAATGGATATCTCATCGAGGACAACTATGACGCGGAGCTGACGCTTTCCCGAAAGAACGACGACACGCTGTTTGCGCTCTCCGATGGGGGACGGGTACTGTACCTCAACACCTTCTCGCAGACGATCGCGCCTTCGCTCCGCGTGGGCTATCTCGTTCTGCCGGAGCGGCTTCTGCAGACCTTCGAGCGGAAGCTGGGCTTTTATTCCTGCACGGTCCCTGTCTTTGAACAGTATGTTCTGGCAGAGCTTCTTCGCACGGGAGATTTTGTGCGGCACATCAACCGGGTCCGCCGCGCAAAGCGGAAAAGTACGGAAAAAAACAGTTGACAAAGACAAATGGGCAGGATATAATCTGCGTATCGTGAAATGCGATGACGGAAATTTGCCCTTGACGGAGCGTTTCAGAGAGTCGGCGGCGGGTGCGAGCCGATACCGAGGTCAAACGGCAGTCTGGTTCCCGAGCAGGCGGTCTCAAAGCGAAAGCAAGTAAGTCCGCACGGCTGCGCCCCGTTACAGGCGAAAGGCTTGATGGAGCCTTATGAGAGATCGTCTTCTGACGATAATCAGGGTGGTACCGCGAATGTATAGTTCGTCCCTGAAGTCCCCGGACTTCAGGGACGTTTGTTTTTATCTCTTTTGTATTCCGAAAAGGAGGGACAGCCGTATGAAATGCATCCGTCTGAGCGATGTCACAATGAAAAAGTCCAGAAAGGGCGGCGAGATATCTCTCTCGTTCCGCGAGAAGATCGAGCTTTGCAAGCTGCTGGACAAGCTGGGTGCGGATGCGGTCGAGACCGCGCCGATCGAAAACAGAAGAACGGACGGGCTGCTCCTGAAGAGCCTTGCTTCCGCAGTTTCAAACGCACATCTGAGCGTCCCCGTGCCGATCGGGGAGGAGGACGGCGTTGCCTTCACATGGAACTGCCTCAAAGAGGCGAAGCATCCGAGACTGCAGGTCAGCCTGCCTGTCTCCACGGTGCAGATGGAATACCTTTATCATAAAAAGCCGGATGATATGCTTGCACTCATCGGAAAGACCGTGGCGGAGTGCCGTGCGGTCTGCGAAGATGTGGAATTCTCCGCCGAGGACGCGGGGCGCAGCGAACGCGAGTTCCTGCTGCGTGCCGTTCGCTGTGCGAAGGAAAACGGTGCGACGCTCGTGACCGTCTGCGATACGGCGGGCGAACTGCTTCCGGAGGATTTCTTCGGCTTTGTCGCAGAACTGCGTGAAGAGCTGGGCGATACCGTGAAGCTCGGCGTGAGCATTTCCAACAGTCTCTATATGGCGAACGCCTGCGCGATCTACGCCATCAAGGCCGGTGCGGACGAGGTGAAGGTCGTCTCCTGCGGAGAGGACGAGGTCTCTCTGCAGAAGCTTGCGACGATGCTGCAGACGCACGGCGATGCGCTCGGCGTGACGAGCGGCGTGCGTATGACGGAGCTGCGCCGCACGGGCGAACAGATCGAATGGCTCTGCAAAACGAACCGCAGCAAGGCATCTCCCTTCGACAACGGTGTGCGTGAGGAGGAAAACTTCACGCTGAGCGTCCACGATGACGCGGACGCGGTGCGAAAAGCCGCCGAAAGGCTCGGCTACGACCTCTCCGAGGAGGACGCCGCGAAGGTGTACGAGGCATTTTCCGTTGTGGCGAACAAAAAGGAGACCATCACGGCAAAGGAACTGGATATGCTGATCGCGACCTCCGCGCTGCAGGTCCCGCCGACCTATACGCTGGAGAGCTTCGTTATCAACTCCGGCAATGTCATCACCGCAACGAGCCATATCAAGCTCATCAAGGACGGAAAGACGGTCGAGGGCATCTGTGTCGGAGACGGTCCGATCGACGCCTCCTTCCTCGCGATGGAGCAGATCACGGGTACACACTATGAGCTGGATGATTTCCAGATCAGCTCCGTCACCGAGGGACGGGAGGCTATGGGCGAATCGGTCGTCCGTCTGCGCTCCCGCGGCAAACTCTATTCCGGACGCGGCCTGTCCACGGACATTGTCGCATCCAGCATTATGGCCTATATCAACGCCCTCAACAAGATCGTCTATGAGGAGACCGAACAATGAAGCTTTCTTTTTCAACGCGCGGCAGACTCAACACGCCGTGGGCCGACCTGTGCCAAATGGCGCGGGAAAACGGCTTTTCCGGCATTGAGGTCTATGATGCCTATAAGGATAAACTGCTGACAGGCGCGGGCGGTCCTCTGCACAAGTACAACGCTGCCTCCACCCTGCGCGAGCTGCGTGACAAGCGCCTTTCGATCCCCGTTTTTGACAGCTCCTGCAACATCGGCTTCGGAGACGCGGCGACAAGAGAAAATCTGGAGTTTCTGATCGCCCTTGCCGCCTCCGTGCAGACGGAATATGTGGCGCTGCGGACAGACTGCGAGGATATGCGGGCGGTCAAGGAAGATCTTGACGCACTGCTTCCCATCGCGCGGCAGAACAAGGTCGTGCTGCTCCTCAAGACGAACGGCGTGTTTTCCGACACAAAGAAGCTGCGCGAGCTGCTCGACGACTACGCTGTGGATGAGCTGGGCGTTCTGTGGGATGTGCATCATCCCTACCGCGACTGCGGCGAGACGCCGGACGCGACCATCAAAAACCTCGGCGCGTACGTCAAGCATGTGCATTTCCGTGACTCGGGCGACGAGGGAGAATATGAGCTCGTGGGCGAAGGAACGCTCCCGATCGCAGAGATGATGCGCGCACTGTACTCGGTGGACTACGCAGGCTATCTTTCACTTGAGTGGAAGATCGAGTGGATGGAGGATCTGCCCGATCTGGATGTCATCCTTCCTCACTATGTGAACTATATGCGCCGCTTCCGTTCCACGCGCGGCAAAAAGAAGATGCTCTACCCCAACCACGACGGTACGGGTCAGTATGTCTGGAAGAAGGACGAGCTGATCGACCTGACCTTCCCGCAGGTGCTCGACCGTATGGTGGAGGAGTTCCCGGATCAGTACTGCTTCAAGTATACGACGCTGGACTACACCCGCACTTATGCGGAGTTCCGCGATGATGTGGACGCCTTTGCGCGGGCGCTGGTCTCGCTCGGCGTGCGCGCCGGCAGCAAGGTGGCGGTCTGGGCGACGAATGTACCCGCATGGTATATCTCCTTCTGGGCGGCGACGAAGATCGGCGCCGTGCTGGTGACGGTCAACACCGCCTACAAGATCCACGAGGCGGAATATCTGCTGCGGCAGTCCGACACGCACACGCTTGTGATGATCGACTCCTGTCTGGACTCGAACTATCGGAGCATTATCAACGAGCTCTGCCCGGAGATCGCCGCTGCCAAGCCCGGCGAGGCACTGCACTGCAAGCGGCTTCCGTTTTTGCGGAACGTGATCACGGTCGGCTTCCGTATGCCCGGCTGTCTGACCTTCGACGAGGCAATGCTGCGCTCGGAGCTCGTCTCGCAGCGCGAGATCGACCGTATGGCCGCAGACGTCCGCCCGGACGACGTCTGCAATATGCAGTACACCTCCGGCACGACGGGCTTCCCCAAGGGCGTTATGCTGACACATTATAATGTAGTGAACAACGGCAAGTGCATCGGCGACCGTATGGGACTTTCCACCGCCGACCGCATGATGATCCAGGTACCGATGTTCCATTGTTTCGGCATGGTGCTTTCCATGACCTCGTCGATGACGCACGGTGCGACGATCTGCCCGATGCCGTATTTCTCGGCGAAGAGCTCACTCGCCTGCATCAACCAGGAGAAGATCACCTGCTTCAACGGCGTGCCGACGATGTTCATTGCGATGTTCAACCATCCCGACTACCGCAGGACGGACTTTTCCCACATGCGGACGGGCATTATGGCAGGTTCCGGCTGCCCGCCGGAGCTGATGCGCCGCGCCGCCGACCCGAACGAGATGCATATGACCGGCATCGTCAGCGTCTACGGACAGACGGAGTCCTCACCCGGCAGCACGATGTCCGCGTGGACCGACCCGCTGGATGTGCGCTGTGATACCGTCGGCTACGACTTCCCGCACGTGCAGTGCAAGATCATCAATCCCGAGACGGGCGAAGAGGTCGCGGTGGGGGAGAACGGCGAGTTCTGCTCGCGCGGCTACAACACGATGAAGGGCTATTACAAGATGCCCGACGCCACGCACGACACCGTGGACGCGGAGGGCTGGCTGCATTCGGGCGACCTTGCCTGCCGCGACGAGAACGGCAACTACCGCATCACGGGACGGCTGAAGGATATGATCATCCGCGGCGGCGAAAACATCTATCCCAAGGAGATCGAGGAGTTCGTCTACACGCACCCGAAGGTGCGGGACGTGCAGGTGATCGGCGTGCCGGACAAGCGCTACGGCGAAGAGGCAATGGTCTGCATCATCCTCAAGGAGGGCGAGTCCGTCACCGAGGAGGAGATGCGCGCGTTCATCACCGCCTCGCTTGCGAGACACAAGGTGCCGCGCTACATCGAATTCGTCGACAGCTTCCCGATGAACGCCGCGGGTAAGATCCTTAAGTACAAAATGCGCGAGGAAGCGGTAAAACGTCTGGGTTTGTAAAAAAGTACTTGACAAATCGCTTCGGCGGTGGTAAAAACATATCATTAAAGGCGATGACGAAGACGGCCTTGAGATCCCTTTTTCAGAGAGCCGATGGCAGGTGAAAATCGGCAAAGCGGACTCATACAACGCCCATCCCTTCCGAGCCGAAGCCCGAAAGATGCACTGCATCGAGTAGACGCTTCCGTACTTGCTGCGTGAAAGCAAAGGGATTGTTGGATCCCGCAAAGCGGCAGCCTTTCATGACTGCAATTTGAGTGGTACCGCGAGTGTTTTACACACCCGTCTCAAAGTTCTTGAGACGGGTGTGTTTTTTTACCGAAGGAGGTATTTCTATGACAGCGACCGAACTGGAAAAAATGCGTGAGATAGCGCTGCGTATCCGCGAGATGCGCGAGATCAGCGGCCTGACGCAGGAGACGATGGCGGAAAAGGTCGAAGTGACGCTTGATGCCTACATCCGTTACGAAAACGGACAGGATGATTTTCCGTTCACATTTATTCACAAATGCGCCCAGGTCTTCGGGATCGGAATTACCGACCTGCTGGAGGGCAGGAGCGCACATCTTTCCTCCTACACCGTTACGCGCAAGGGTCACGGTTTGCAGACCGCGAAAGAGGACGGCATTGCGATCACCGATCTTGCGCCGATGTTCCGCAAGAAGATCGCGGAACCCTATCACGTAAAGTACGAATACGACGCGGAGCTGCAGAACAAGCCCATCCATCTGACAAAGCACTCCGGACAGGAATTTGACCTCGTTCTGGAAGGTCGGCTCAAGGTGCAGGTCGGCGATAACATCGAGTACCTCTCCGAAGGCGACAGCATCTACTACAACAGCTCCACGCCGCACGGTATGATCGCCGTGGACGGACGGGACTGCCTCTTCCTTGCGGTCGTTCTGCCCGGCAACGACCAGTCGGAGAATCTCGTGCGGGATACCCTGATCCCCGCGCGCATCTCCAACCGCCGGCTTATCTCCTCCAAGTTCGTGCAGTGCGAGGAGAACGAAAACGGCTATCCGCTTTCTGTGAAGATCGAAAACGAGGACAAGTTCAACTTTGCCTTCGATATTGTGGATGCGCTGGCAAAGCGCGAGCCGGACAAGCTCGCGATGCTCCACATCTCCAAGGACAAGACCGAGCGCCGCCTCACCTTCAACGATATGAAGCGCCACTCGAACCAGTGCGCGAACTACTTCAAGAATCTCGGCATCAAAAAGGGCGACCGCGTGATGCTCGTGCTGAAGCGGCATTATCAGTTCTGGTTTGCCATCCTTGCCCTGCACAAGCTCGGCGCGATCGCGATCCCCGCGACCAACCAGCTGCAGGTGCACGATTTTGAGTACCGCTTCCAGTCCGCGGGCGTCAGCGCCGTCATCTGCACGGCGGACGGCGATACCGCGCATCAGGTGGAGCT
>JAFVWG010000005.1 GCA_017501805.1 Oscillospiraceae bacterium | reverse complement strand
TGTCAACCTCGACAGCAACATCACCCGTCTGGCGCTCTGCCAGATCGCCGCAAAGGCGAAGGGTCTGACCGAGCAGCCCTCCACGAACCCGTTCAAGGACACTAATGACAAGGATGTTCTCGCCCTGAACAAGGCGAAGGTCATCGACGGCATGACAAAAACGGAGTTCAAGCCGAATGAGCTGCTGACCCGTGCACAGATCTCCAAGATCATCTACGCCCTGCGCGAGATCGTTACGGAGATCCATGTCGAGGTCGAAGACAGCACGGCATTCGACTGATACGGCAGATATGACCCCAATACGGATCCCCCCGCTCAGCGGGGGGATTTTTATTTGCTTTTTTGCAGGACGGAGCTTGTAATTTTGCAAAAAAAGGATTATGATAAACTGTAAACAGCTCATTTCGCTTCTTTTCGGAAGCAAAGACAGTCGGAGGTTGCAAAAATGCAGGAAAACATCCTCTCTACCATTCAGGAAAAGCTCCCTTTCTGTTCCAAGGGGCAAAAACGCATCGGCGCGTACATACTGGACCACTACGACAAGGCCGCGTTTATGACGGCGGGAAAGCTCGGAACGACCGTGCAGGTCTCGGAGTCCACCGTCGTACGCTTTGCCACCTGTATGGGCTATGACGGCTACCCCGGTATGCAGGCCGCTCTGCAGGATATCGTGCGCACGCGCCTCACCTCGGTGCAGCGTCTTGAGGTCGCCAACAACCAGCTTGCCGACCAGGACGTTGTCTCCATGGTTCTGCAGTCGGATATCAACGCCCTGCGTATGACCAACGAGGCGCTCAGCCGCGATCAGCTCAACGCCGCGGTGGACGCGCTCATCCGCGCCCGCAGCGTGTATATCATCGGCGTGCGCTCCTCGTCCAATATTGCAAGCTTTCTGAACTTCTATCTGCGCACGATGCTCGACGACGTCCGCTTTGTCCACTCCTCCGCCTCCACGGAAATGCTGGAGCAGATGCGCCATCTGGACGAGCGGGATATCTGCATCGGCATCAGTCTGCCGCGCTATTCCGGCAGAACGGTCAAGCTGATGCACTACGCCAAGGATCGCGGCTGCAGTCTGGTCGCGATCACGGACAGCCATCAGGCGCCGGTCGCACGGCTTTCCGATTATGTGCTGATCGCAAAGAGCGATATGCTCTCCCTCGTCGACTCCCTGGTCGCGCCGCTGAGCGTTGTCAACGCGCTCGTTGTGGCGGTCAGTCAGCGGCTCGGAAAGGAACTGTCACAATCGATGCTCGATCTCGAAAGGATCTGGGCGGAGTACGCGGAGTACGGCGGCTATGAAGCAAACGGATTTTGATACGCTCATCGTCGGCGGCGGCGCCGCCGGTATGATGGCGGCGATCACGGCTGCGGAACAGGGCTGCCGCGTGCGCCTTCTGGAAAAAAACGACCGCCCCGGACGGAAGCTCTACATCACGGGCAAGGGGCGCTGTAATCTCACAAACGACTGCCCCGTGCAGACCGTGCTGGAAAATATCCCCACCAATCCGAAATTTCTCTACAGTGCGCTCCGCGCCTTTCCGCCGCAGCGCACGATGGAATATTTCACCGCGCTCGGCGTTCCGCTCAAGGTGGAACGCGGCAAACGGGTCTTCCCCGTCTCCGACCGCGCGGCAGACGTCATCGATGCGCTGCGGAACCGGATGCGGGAGCTCCGCGTGGAATACATCTGCTGTACTGTCCGTGAGCTGCTCTCGGACAACGGCAGGGTCGTCGGCGTCCGCACGAACGATGCCGACTATTTCGCTCCCACCGTGCTGCTCGCGACCGGCGGAGTCTCCTACCCCCGCACCGGCTCCACCGGGGACGGCTACACGATGGCTCGGTCCGTCGGTCACACGATCACACCCCTGACCGGCTCGCTCGTCCCTCTGGAGGAGGACGGCTCGCTCTGCGCACAGCTTGACGGTCTAACGCTGAAAAATGTAGCGGTCCGCCTGCAAAACGCGGCGGGAAAAACCGTCTACGAGGATTTCGGTGAGGCGGTTTTCACCCCCTTCGGGCTGGACGGACCCACGATCCTCAGCTGCAGCGCCCATATGGGAACAGCCGACGGCTTCACCGTGGTCTTCGACCTCAAACCCGCGCTGAGCGAGGAAACACTCGATGCGAAGCTTCTGCGGATCTTCCGCGAGGAGGACGTGCGCACCGTCTCCGCCGCACTGCGGAAAATGCTGCCGCGGCAGCTCATTTCACCCATTCTGCATTTGGCGGAGCTGCCCTTTTCTCAGCAGAAGGACACGCTCTCCCGCGAAGCGCGGAAACGCCTTATCGCGGCGCTGAAGCACTTCCCCATCCGAATCCGCGGCAAGCGTCCGCCGGAAGAGGCGATCGTCACCTCGGGCGGCATCAGCGTGCGCGAGGTCGATCCGAAAACAATGGAGTCGAAAAAGCTGAGCGGGCTGTATCTCGCGGGTGAGCTTCTGGACATTGACGCCTACACGGGCGGCTTCAACCTGCAGATCGCCTGGGCGACCGGGTATGCGGCAGGCAACGCGATCGCCGCCGCAAAGAAAGAGAGGGAATCAATATGAAAAAATTCCACGCCGTCGCGATCGACGGACCCGCGGGCTCGGGCAAGAGCACGATCGCAAAGCGGCTCGCGAAGGAACTGGGCTATGTTTATGTGGATACCGGCGCGATCTATCGCACCGTCGGCTACTATATCTGGATCTGCGGTATCGGCGGCAGAGACGGTGACGGCGTCCGCCGCCTTCTGGACGATGTGAACGTCCGCATCGAGTACCCCGGTGACGGACTGCAGCATATGTTCCTGAACGGCAGGGACATCACCGAGGATATCCGCACGCCGGAGATCTCCTCCTACGCCTCACAGGTCTCGGCGCATAAATGCGTGCGGGACTTCCTGCTGGACACGCAGCGTGACCTCGCCGCATCGCACAATGTCATTATGGACGGACGTGACATCGGCACGGTCGTTCTTCCGGACGCGGAAGTGAAGATCTTCCTCACCGCCTCCCCGGAGGTCCGCGCACGCCGCCGCCACAGCGAGCTGCAGGAAAAGGGCTGCAAGGACAGCTACGAAAAGGTCCTCGCGGATATGAAGCAGCGCGACCATCAGGACTCCACCCGCGCCATCGCACCGCTGCGGCAGGCAGAGGACGCCGTGCTGCTGGACACCTCGGAAATGGATCTGGAGGAAGCGATCGCTGCGGCGAAATCCATCATCCTCGGAAAGCTGGAAACCGTATGATCTACCGAATTCTCTACACGATCGTCCGCGCCGCGCTCGCCCTGTGGCATCCCGTCTTCCGCGTCAGCGGTCGGGGAAACATCCCGCAAAGCGGCAATGTGCTGATCTGCCCCAACCACAGCGGACTTGCCGATCCCATTTGGGTTGTCTTTGCGCTTCGCGCCAAGCGCTGCCCGCGCATTATGGCAAAGGCAAGCGTAATGAAGATCCCCCTGCTCGGAGCACTTCTGAACTATCTCGGCATCTTCGGCGTCCGCCGCGGAGAAAACGATATGGCGGCGGTCAAGACCGCCCTCAAGGCGCTTCGGGACGGAGAGGATCTTCTCCTCTTCCCCGAGGGAACGCGTGCCCGCCCGGGCAAGACCGTCACGCCGAAAAGCGGCGCGATCCTCTTCTCGCTCCGCACCCAAACGCCGATCCTCCCGATCTGGCTGCAGCCGAAGCGCTTCCCCTTCGGGCCGCTGCGCTGCGTCATCGGTGAGCCGTATATCCCGCAGGCATCGTCGGAAAAGCCCACCGCGAACGAAATGCACACGCTCGCTGCGGAGCTGGTCGACCGCATCTATGCACTGGAGGAACGCAAATGAACATCCTTACGGCAAAAACCGCGGGCTTCTGCTTCGGTGTCGACCGCGCGGTGGCGCTTGCGGAGCAGGCTGCCGCATCCGGAAAGCCCGCCGTCACCCTGGGGCCGATCATCCATAACCGTCACGTCGTACAGCATCTCACACAGCTCGGCGTGCATGAGATCGCCTCCCCCGACGAAGTCCCGGAGGGCTGCTCGGTCGTCATTCGTTCACACGGCGTCAGCAAGGCCGTCTACGAAGCGCTTGCCGCGCGGGGAACGGAGATCATCGACGCCACCTGTCCCTTTGTCAAACGAATCCACACGCTGGTGGCTTCCGCCGCGGAAAAAGGCCGCCGTGTGGTGATCATCGGCACGAAAAGCCACCCGGAAGTTGTTGCAATTGCCGGCTGGTGCGAAGATCCGATGATCTTTGAAACCGCCGAAGAATTGGAAAAATGGCTCACTTCTTCCGAAAAAAGCAAAGATTCCCCCCTTCTGATGGTCTGTCAAACGACAAGTTCTCAAATTTTATGGGAAAAATGCCGCGAAATCGCAAAAAAAGAGTGTACAAATTGCGAAATCTTTGATACAATATGCGAAGCTACGGAGAAACGGCAGGAAGAAGCGCTTGCTCTATCGAAACAATGTGACGCAATGATCATTGTCGGCGATTCGCACAGCTCCAACACAGGAAAGCTCGTAGACATCTGCAGGCAGAACTGCAGGCGGGTTTTTCCCGTGGATTGCGCGGCCGATCTGGACACTGCGCTCTTTCAGTCCATCAACACCGTCGGCATCACCGCCGGCGCTTCAACGCCGTCGTGGATCATAAAGGAGGTCAACAACAAAATGAGTGAAGAAATCAGAGTGGAGGCAGTCGGCGAAGAGAATTTTGCCGAGCTCCTCGAGCAGTCCATCAAAACGTTAAATAACGGCGACAAGGTCACGGGCATTGTCACCGCCATCGGCGCTACCGAGATCCAGGTCGATCTTGGCACAAAGCACGCCGGTTATATTCCCGTCGACGAGTTCATCACCGAGGCAGGCGTCAAGGTTGAAGACGTTGTCAAGGTCGGCGACGAAGTCGAGGCTATTGTCGTCCGCGTCAACGACGTGGAAGGCACCGCAATGCTCTCCAAGAAGCGTCTGGAAGCCGGCAAGGTCTGGGAGACCATCGACGCTGTCAAGGAAGAGGGCACTGTTGTCGAAGCTACCATCACCGAGGAAAACAAGGGCGGCGTCGTTGCCAGCTACAAGGGCGTTCGCGTGTTCATCCCCGCTTCGCAGACCGGCGTTCCCAAGGACGGCGATCTCGCTTCCCTGCTGAAGCAGACCGTGAAAATGCGCATCATCGAGGTCAACAAGGCCCGCCGCCGTGTTGTCGGCTCTATCAAGGCCGTCAGCCGTGAGCTCCGCAAGGCCGCTCAGGAAAAGATCTGGAGCGAGATCGAGGTCGGCAAGAAGTACCGCGGTGTTGTCAAGAACATCATCTCCTACGGCGCGTTCGTCGACATCGGCGGCGTGGACGGAATGGTCCATATCACCGAGCTGAGCTGGCGTCACATCAAGACCCCCGACGAAGTCGTGAAGGTCGGCGACGAGATCGATGTCTACGTCATCTCCTACGATCCCGAAAAGCACAAGATCTCCCTCGGCTGCAAGACGGCTGAGACCAACCCCTGGACGATCTTCACCGAGCAGTACCACGTTGGCGATGTTGTCAACGCCAAGGTCGTCAAGCTGATGGACTTCGGCGCGTTCGCCGAGATCATCCCCGGCATCGACGGTCTGATCCACATCTCGCAGATCGCCAACCGCCGCATCGGCAAGCCCGACGACGTTCTGTCCGAGGGACAGGAAGTCGAAGTCAAGATCACCGAGATCGACACCGAGCGCAAGCGCATCTCGCTGTCCATCCGTGCTCTGCTCGCGGCTGAGGAAGAGGAAGCTCCCGAAGCTCCCGCTGAAGAAGAGGAAGCTCCCGCCGAGGAGACCACCGAGGCTTAATTCCGATCAAAACAGATCCGTGGCTGTTAAAACAGCCACGGATCTTTATCTCTCCGCACGACCTGCCCTGTTTTTGGGACAGCTTCCGTGCGTTTTCTCTTTTCTTTTCCGCAAATGTATGCTATAATCCTCAAAAGCGAGGTGAGCACGGTGGCAGGTTCCGGGATCAAGATCGCGGCGAAGAACGCCAAGGTCTATCACGATTATTTTGTTGAAGAGAAATACGAAGCGGGCATAGAGCTTGTGGGCACGGAGGTCAAATCCATCCGCAGCGGCAGTCTGCATCTGAAGGAAGCCTGGTGTCAGGTCAAGGACGGCGAGCTTTGGATCAAGCAGATGCACGTCAGCCCCTACGAGCACGGCAACATTTTCAACAAAGACCCCCTGCGTCCCCGCCGCCTGCTGATGCACAGGCGCGAGATCGCGCACCTGTACGGCAAGGTCAAGCAGGAGGGCTACGCGCTGATCCCCCTCGCGGTCTATTTCAAAAACGCAAGAGTAAAAGTTGAAGTCGGTCTGTGCAAGGGCAAAAAGCTCTACGACAAACGCGAAGACGCCGCCAAGCGCGACGCCGCGCGCCAGATCGACCGTGCAATGAAAGAAAGGAACACAGGCTCATGGAAAAACCGATCGTAACCATCGAAATGGAAAACGGCGGCAAGATCACGTTGGAACTCTATCCGGAGATCGCGCCGCAGTCCGTCGCAAACTACATCACGCTGATCCAAAACGGTTTCTATAACGGGCTGATCTTCCATCGCGTCATCTCCGGCTTTATGATCCAGGGCGGCTGCCCGCTCGGAACCGGCACGGGCGGTCCCGGCTACTGCATCAAGGGCGAGTTCAAGCTCAACGGCGTCAACAACAAGCTCAGCCATAAGCGCGGCGTCCTCTCCATGGCGCGTGCGCAGTCGCCGAACTCCGCGGGAAGCCAGTTCTTCATTATGCACGCGGACGGCGAATTCCTCGACGGACAGTATGCCGCCTTCGGCAAGGTGCTTGAGGGTATGGATGTGGTCGATGCCATCGCCGCGCAGAAGACGGACGGAAACGACCGCCCCGAGCAGGAGCAGAAGATCAAAACCATCACCGTGGATACCAAGGGCGAGACCTACGCCGAGCCCACCAAGTATCCCGATCCCTACGCGAACTTCAGATAAGCTGTATGCTTCTCCCTCAAGCCTTCCCCTCCGGGGAAGGTGGCGCAAAGCGCCGGAAGAGGTCTCCCGTAAAAGCTGCCGAAGGCAGTATCTCAATCCGCGCAGAAGCGCATCAAGAAAGAAGGCTCCTTTGTGCAAAGGGAGCTGTCAAGCCGCTTGCGGCTTGACTGAGGGATTGTCCATCCAATCCGTGCCGCAAGGCACACCACACCTCTTCACTTTTCACGATTCCCTCTTCTCTCGCCGCAACCAATTGGCGGCGCAGCTGACTGAAGGTTTTTTCTCAATTGTATATTCCGCCGTTGCTTTGCAGCGATTGGAAAGAGTAAAAAGCGGCCGTTGACGGTAACTGCCGAGCGCAATCGGCGAGAGATTTTTTGTCGGAGCAAGGCGCAGACGCGCCGCCATACTTTGTGTATGGCAAGCGGCAGCAACGCCGCTCCGGCGGAAAAGATCCGCCGAGAGCCGAAGGCAGGC
>JAFVWG010000058.1 GCA_017501805.1 Oscillospiraceae bacterium | reverse complement strand
TCACGGATATGCTGAAAGCATACCTTTAACTACAATTGCATTTTAGCATATTCGTGAATCAAAATCAACTACCGGCGCAAATATCTTCTTCAAAAAATACGAACGAGGAGTAAAGATTTGATTCATGACAAACGAAAAATTTCATAACTACGATGTGTTCCATGCGTTTCTTGTCGAAAATGCAGACTTTGACGGAAGCCTTGAATTTCCCGTTATAAAAACAAGTGACGCTTTGCCGAATCGGGTCGTGACATTTTCCAAGGCAATGTCGAAAAATTGGAACGACTATGACTGCTGGGTGGTTTTCTACGAGCACGACAGGGCCTTTGAACGGCTTTGGCACAACCCGAAGCAGTATTTGGCCAAGCTGAAGAAATTCAGAGGCGTCATCTCGCCGGATTTCAGCCTGTATCGGAATATGCCGCTCGTTATGCAGATGTGGAATACATACCGCGGAAGAGCGCTCGCTGTCTGGCTGCAGAACAACGGCATTGAAATCATTCCAAATGTTCGCTTCGGCGACGAGAGGACATTTTCGTTCTGTTTCGATGCGGTTGAAAAAAACAAAACCGTTGCGGTAGGGACGCACGGCTGCATCAAGCGGAAGGAGGACAGGCTCTTCTTCGAAGTCGGTCTTGCCCGGATGGTGCAGCAGCTGTCGCCCGGGACGATCGTAGTCTACGGCAGTGCTCCTGAGCGCATATTCAAGCCCTATCGGGATATGGGGATCGAGATCATAGCCTTTGAAAGTGCGTTTTCAAAGTCCAGGAAGCAGGTGACTGCTTAATGGGCGCGGGCAAAGTGGGGAATTTCGGAAACACCAAAGGCAGCAGACTGGATGCGATAAGTGATCTGCTGTCGGCGGCGTCCCTCATCCCCGGTCTCGATACGTTTACCAATCTGGCGTCCATCCCGGTCGACCTCGCAAGAGGCGATTTTGTTTCCGCGGGACTGAGCGCGATCGGCGTTCTTCCGGTGGTTGGTGAGCTCGCAGACACGGCAAGACTTGCAAAGACCGTTGACAAGGTCGCAGATGCGGCAAAGGTTGCGGATAAGGCTGCGGACATAGGAAAGCTGAGCAGAAAAAGCAGTACTATAGCAAAACGATCTCCCATTAGAATTCCAAAGAAAGCGACAACACAGGTTCAAGCCAAAAAAGGATATTCCCAAATTAAATATACTTGGGAATCCGGAAACTATAAATACACAAGCAGATGGCATACTCGCACACCAAATGCACCTAAAAATCAAGGGACATCGTGGGTTGTTGAACGCAAAAGCTCTGGTATTGGCTATGGAAAAAATGCGCGGCCCAAAAAAGAAGAAGTTTTAGTTGGAAAAAACAAATGGATATCTAAGCGGGATTGGAAAAATGCAATAACAGCAAGGAAAAACGGAACACTGACAAAAAAACAAAAGGAATGGTTAGATAATGGGCATTGGAAAGATTGATAATTACAAATTTATTAACGGGTATGAAGATGAACCGGAAATAGAATTTTCGACAAAAGATGAAAATATGGAAACACTGCACATTTGGGATGGTTTTTTTGATGATATATTCAGAAATCCACCCCTGGACGGCAATGGGTGGATTGGGTTCACCAGAGACTATCATCAATGCGAAGGTGCATTTGATGATGATGGAGAAACCATTATAACAGACATACAAGAGTATATAGATGATTTGAAAAACTATGAACATAGAGTATTTGATTACAAAGAAACGAAAGAGGTGTACGAGCTTATCTGCTCTTGGTTAACTGAAGCGCAAAAGAATGCTTGCAGAGAAATAACAGTTCGGGTAATTTAATTTTATGAAGTCCTTGGTCACCTGCTTTTTCAGGAAGCAGGTGACTGCTTCATGGGCGCGGGCAAAACAGACGAACAAAACCGCTCCCGATCATCCGATCGGGAGCGGGTCCTTTATTATTTTATCAGATATCCGCTTCTTCGTACCACAGGATCAGACGCAGGATATTTTTCACGGCGCGTTCCACGTCGCCGCGCTTGAGATAATTCTCGCGGAGGCAGCGCGTCAGGAGGTCCCGGTTTCCCACCGGCATACGCAGGTCGCCGCCCGCCTTCGTCTCCATTGTGTGATTGCCGTGGTTGCTCCAGTCGGTCACGACCACGCCGTCGAAGCCCCACTCGCCGCGCAGGATCTCGGTCAGCAGGTCGAAGGATTCGCCCGCGCGCACGCCGTTGAGCAGGTTGTAGGAGCTCATCAGCATCTTGGGCTTGCCCTCCTCCACGGCGATGCGGAATCCGCGCAGATAGATCTCGCGCAGAGCGCGTTCGCTCACGCGGGAGTCGCAGTCCTTGCGGTTGTTCTCCTTGTTGTTGCAGGCAAGGTGCTTGGGGCAGGCGCTGATCCTGCGGCTCTGGCAGCCGAGAACGGCCTCGGCGGCAAACTTGCCGGACAGCAGCGGGTCTTCGGAGTAGTACTCGTAGTTTCTGCCGCAGAGCGGATTGCGGTGGATGTTCAGCGCGGGCGCGAGCCACGCGTACATATTGTTCTCCTTGATCTCGTCCGCGATCGCTTCGCCCATCTCATAGGCAAGCTTCGGATCCCAGCTCGATGCGACGAGGCTCTCGCCGGGGAAGGCGGTGGTGAGGACCCCGCTCTCCTTCTTCGTGCGGACGCCCGCGGGACCGTCCGAGGTCATGATCGCGGGAATGCCGTACTTTTCCATATCGCCGAAGCCGAAGGTCTGGCAGCAGCCGGTGTTGTCCACACCGCCGAGCAGCCGCAGCAGCTCCGCGTCGCTGAGCTGCTTGACAAAGCTGTTGAGGCTCAGCTTTCCCTCCGCCACCTCGCAGAGCTTCGCCGTCACAGCGGGCTTTTCCTCCGTGATCGCCGCAGGCGGGTCGAATTTCTGCGCCTGCGGAATGCGGATCGGAAGCTGCAGATATGTACCGTCCGCCTGCAGCTTTCGCGGCAGGAAGCACGGCGCGCAGCGCTCCGCAAGCTGCTCCGTCACACGGAACGCTTCCGAAACGGTGTAGGTGAAGCACTGCGTCACATCGCGCACGCTCGTGCCGACATAGACAGGATACTCGCCCTGCTCCAGCAGGAATGCGGACTTCTGCCGGACGCCCTCATCGTCGTAGGACGCCATATCCTTCACCGCGAAACGGAGCGTCAGCTCTTCTTCCGCACCGGGCGCGAGAAGCGTTGTCTTTTGGAAGGCGGCGAGGCTCTTTGCAGCCTTGCCGAGCTTGCCCTGCGGCGCACCGTGGTAGAGCTGCACAACTTCCTTGCCGGGGAGCTTTCCGGTGTTCTTCACGCGGACGCGCACGGTGATCTCGCCGTTCTCTTCCGATGCTTCGAGCGTTTCCAGCGCGAAGGTCGTATAGCTCAGTCCGAAGCCGAAGGGGAACACGACCTTTTCCGCCGCACCGGGGATGGTTTCAAAATAGCGGTAGCCGACGAAGATATCCTCCTCGTAGTCGGAGTAATCGTCCGAGGCCAGATACGCCGCCGTGGAGGGATAGTCCTCCAGCTCCGCCGCGACGGTGTCCGCCAGCTTTCCGGAGGGATTCACCTTGCCGCAGAGGATATTTGCGATCGCCGCGCCGCCCATCATACCGGGCGTGTAGACGAACAGCACCGCGCCGATCGTGTCGCGGCGCATCCAGCCCGCCTCGATCATACCGCCGGAGTTGACGACGATCACGACCTTGCGGAAGCTCTTCTCCAGCGCCGCAATGTGCGCCGCTTCCTGCGCGCTCAGACGGACATCACCGGGCTCGTCAAAGCGGTCGGCATACTCGCCCGCGGTGCGGCAGATGACATACAGCGCCGTGTCCGTGAATGCGGCGGCATCCCGAAGCAGCGCCTCGGGGACGTCGGATTCCGCCCACTTGCCGCACATGACCTTTGCGTCCTCGCCCTTGGCGGGTGCAGTCTTTCCGAGCTGCTTCAGCGAAAGCTCGGTCTTCTCGGTCACGGCGTCTCTCTGCCGCTGTACAAAGTCTTCATAATACGCGCTCAGCGGAGCAAACAGTTCAATATCTCCCGCCTGCTCGCAGGCACGCAGTCCGTCCAGAACGGTCACTTCCGAAGCGGTACGCACCGTGCCGGAGCCGGTGCCGACCATGACCTGATCCGTCTGCGCCTTGCCGAACACAGCGATCTTTGCGCCGCGTGCAAGCGGCAGAACACCGTTGTTCTTCGCAAGAACGATGCCCTCTTCCGCGATTTTCTGCGCCAGAGCAAGATGTTCGGGAGACCCCGTTGCAAGGCGTCCGCCCTCACCGAGCGGACGAACAGGCAAATAATTTGCCCGCTGCCAATATTCTCTCATAGTGCTTCCTCCTCATCCGTCTGCGCGGATTCCCCGTCGCCGGCGGCATTGTTCGTCTTTCGTTTTTCGTTTTGTTTCAGAATACCGCGGTAGATCAGCGCACCGACGGCGGCGACGGCAATTGCCGCGCCGAAGATGATCACAGCCTTTAGACCGCGTCCGTCTCCCAGCGCACTGCCGCCGAAAGAGGATGTGAGCACGGACGGAATGCGTCCGACCGAGCAGATCAGAAGCCACACCCACGGGGAAATATCCGTCAGCCCCACAAAGTAGGAAAGCAGGTCCTTCGGCGTTCCCGGGATGGTAAAAATCAAAAACAGCAGGAATTCTCTTCCCTTTTTCCTGCGGAGAAAACGAAGCTTGTCCACCTGCTCCTGCGAAAAGAACACGCGCACCAGCTTCATTCCGAAGCGCCGCACCAGAAAGAAGATGGACATACTTCCCGCGATGCCGGCGAGAATAAACAGCGCCGCGCCCTCCCATGGGCCGAAAACATAGCCGCCCAGGATCTCCACGGGCTCGCCGGGGATGACCGCCACAACGACCTGCGTGACGGAGAGCAGCAGATAAAGCAGTCTTCCGAGCAGCGGTCTTTGCAGAACGACCGTGCGCAGACGGTCCGGGTCCTGCACCAGACGGGCGATCGGATCCCGCACCAGAAAAAACACCGCGGCAAAGAGTGCGGCGATCCCGATCGCCGCAAGGATCGCATTTCTGCGCTGCCCTGCCGATTGTTTAGGGTCTTTCATCTGCGATTTTCGTCTCCGATCTCGATAAAATTGCTCCACGCGCGGTTTCCCTGTGCGTCGACGACCTCCGCGCGCACAAAGCGGTCGCCCGCTATGGTTTTCCCTTTTTCATTCTTTGTATCCGGGACGATCTCATATTCCGCGTGGGTCAGATCCTCTCCGCGGACAGCACGTCCGCGCACATAGACAACGTTGGAATAAAAGAGGATCTCGACCGCCGGGGTGCAGTCAAGCACGAGCCTGTTCCCCTCGCGGCGCAGATGGATCTCCGGTCCCT
>JAFVWG010000004.1 GCA_017501805.1 Oscillospiraceae bacterium | reverse complement strand
TGCGGACGGCACGGTGCGCGTGACGGAATCCCGCGAGGAAGATCGGCAGCTGCGGACCTATCGGGACAAGCGCGGCATTTGCCTCACCACCGTACGGCAGCACTGCGTGGATTTGGACACCGTCTGCTCTGTCTACCGCGAGCTTCTGCCCTCGGGCAGCATCCTCCACCTGTACGATCCCGAGCTTTCCCTTCGGCTCGATGAACCGCTCACCGCGGGCGAATACCGCGCCAACACCGCCGTTATCGAGCTTCCGAACGGCGAAACGCGTTTTTTCTGCCTTCCGATGACCTTCATCGACGGCACACACGATGTCATACTGCATCAGCCGGAGCTTGCGGGCAAGCTCGTGGCGGAGAAAACCGCGGAGGGGATCATCCTGTCCGTCATCGGCTTCGGGGACGAGACCTCCGACTTCATCGACTTCACGATGCTCTCCTCGCCCGTGCCGCTCTTCACGTGGTTTGACGACAACTGGGCGCTGATGTGGGACCGCTTCACCAACGACGGAGAGTCCCTTATGTGCTATTCCGGCTACTACCGCTTCACGCCGGACGATTACACTCCGGGCGGAGAAAACTGCTACTACCGCTGTCCCGCGGCCTTTCTCGCGCGGGCGACCCGCTGGGACATCGGCAAAAACACCGCAGCGCCGCTTGTGACGGCGGCGATCCTCGATTCCGCCGCACAGACCCAAAACGAACACGGCTTCTTCCCCACCGCGCCGAGGAGCGGCTGGCTCTCCCGTGATTACGGGATCGGGCACGGCTTCTATGACACGCGCTTCAATACGGATCTTCTGGAGCTGCTGCTCCATTTCCGAACGCTTTGCGGCGATGTCTTCCGCGATCCGATCGCCCGCTACGCCGAATTTTTCCTGAACTTCGCCGAAGCGCACCACACCGAAACAAAAAGCGGCGGCTGGCTCGTCGCGGACTACTGGTCGGAGAATATGCCCGCAGAGCCGCACACCTCGCTCAATCACCAGCTTGCCGAATGCCAGCAGCTGTACCGACTGGAGGATGACTTCAAGGACCCGCGCTTCGGCGCGCTGGCAGACCGCCTGCTCCTCGCCGTGGAGGACACCGCTGCGGACTGGATCAAGCCAAACAGCGACCTGCACTACTGCCGCTATGCGGACGGCAGCTACGGCGCGCAGGACTACCCCGACCTGACCTATAAGGATCTCGTTCTCCTGCGGCAGTACCTGCAGAAATTCCGCAGCCGAAGCAGCCCCGCGCTCGATACTCTGATCGACGCCAAGGGCAAATGGATGGACGCCAACGGCATCCCCCGCTGACATAAAAAGACGCATCCCCCGTGTACAGAAAGGAGCCAATATGAAACTCGTTTTACTCACCGCGCTCGGCGTTGGCGGGGCTACCGTCATCGGAGCGGTTATCGGTTTTCTCTTCAAAAAAATATCCCACACGTTTTCGGACATCGTTCTGTCCTTTGCCGCAGGCGTCATGCTCGCCGCCGCGGTGCTCGGACTGATTCTGCCCTCGGTTGAGTACGGCGGCCGCTTGGGTTTGCTTATCACCGTGCCGGGAATTTTCGCAGGCGCGGTCGCTCTGAACCTCATCGACCGCATAGTGCCCCACCTGCATAAAATGGCGGGCACGGATATTGAGACGCACCGCAACCCGCAGCTTTCAAAGGTACTTCTTTTCGTCACGGCGATCGCCATTCACAATCTGCCCGAGGGTATTGCCGCAGGCGTGGGCTTCGGCTCGGGTGACACAGCGCAGGCGCTGATCATTGCAGGCGGTATCGCGCTCCAGAACATCCCCGAAGGTATGGTCATCATCGGGCCTATGCTCGCCGCAGGAGTAAAGCCTTCGCGCACCTTTATTCTGGCTATGCTTACGGGAGTGGTCGAGGTGGTGGGAACGCTGATCGGCTTCTTCGCCGTCAGCCTCGCATCGGCTGTGCTTCCCTTTGCGCTTGCCTTTGCGGGCGGTACAATGCTCTACGTGATCAGCGACGAGATGATTCCCGAAACGCACGCCCACGGACACGAGCGAGGCGCAACCTATGCCCTGCTTGTCGGATTCTGCCTTATGCTGATCACCGATGTCCTGCTCGGATAGCGCAAAACGACAATCAGGATAACACCGCAAAAAAACGACGGCTTTCGCCGTCGTTTTTCTTATTTTGAAGTTTTTCGATTCCGCAGGAAGCCGAGGTAGACCAGCATCGCGGAAAGGATCCAGAAGTACGCCTGCATATAGGGCTCTTCGAAAATGTTCTCGAAGTAGCAATGCACCAGCACACCGCACTGTCCCGCAAAGATGCCCGCACAGAGCGGATACATCCCCGCCTGTTTTCCCTCAGCGTTGTCGAAGCAGCGCTTCAGGCAGCGTGTGGCGGTCAGCAGCCAGCCGACGAGCGTCGTGATGAACGCGCCGAGTCCGAGGTAGCCCATTTCGACCAACGTCTTAATATAATAGTTGTCGAGGTAGAAATACGACCAGCGCGGATTCACCTGATTCTGCATCGCGATCGCACCGCCGAAGATGCCGTGACCCACACCGAAGAACGGATTGGCCTCCTCCAGCAGCTTGAGACCGATCGCCCAGCGACCCGCGCGACCGCCGCGCGCCGTGGATTCCGCGAAGCTGTCCGTGAACAGATAGCCGATCCGGCTTGCCACAAAGGGCAGCATCAGCGCGACAACCGCCGCCGCAAACATCAGCACAACGAGCCGTCTGTCCACCAGGAGCGCAAAGATCAGGATCGTCACCGCCATTGCCACCCAGCCGCCGCGCGACATCGTGAACAGGCAGGAGAAGCACATGCAGAAGGTCGCAAACCACGCCGCGTACTTCAGTTTTTTGTCCTTTGCGTAATAGGCAAGACCGGCAGCCATCGGCGCGAAGAGCACCATATAGTCGGCCATGATATTCGGGCTTCCGAAGATGGAATACACGCGTGTGCGCACGCTCTGCTCCGCCTGATCGGTCCAGTGCTCGGGGATCGGTGCGGCGACAATGAACTGATAAATTCCGTGCAGCGCGATCAGTCCCGCGAAGATGACCAGCGCCGCATACAGGCGCTTGAAGTCCCGATCCGACCGTATCAGCCGCGTCACGATAAAGAACCACAGCACATACTGGCAGGCGGCGCGGTAGCCGGACACATTGATCGAGGGATACGGGCACACGAGGATGAGCAGGCACAGCGCGACCCACGGGAACACCGCCACAGGCAGATCCATCGGGTTCAGGCGCGGCGCTTCGGCGTCCGTCCGATCCATCCGATGCCATACGATCCATACAAGGCAGGCGGCGAGCAGCAGCTCGTCCCAAAGCGAAGAGATCACGGGAACAGAGAGCACATCCCGCAGCACCCAGTCCAGTCCGGCATAGAATCCGAGCAGCGTCAGCGCAAGCCCGGCAGGCCCGTCCGCAAACAGCCGTCCGACAAAAAAGCTCTCACGCCCGGCGCGGAAGATCTCCGCCGGGATGCGGTAGAGAAGACTCCCGCGCACATAGGCGCCAAAGCCGTGTGCGGAGGCGAGGCGTGCATTGCCCCGCGCCGCGGCGGCATAGAGGACAGACGTGTGAAGCGTCCGCTCTCCGCCGGATACGAACAGCTTTCGCACGCCGCTCTCCGGCCAGAAAGCGGCGATATATCCGAAAATGCAGCTTTCCGAGATCTGTGTCCACAGCCATCGGTACAGGATGCACAGAACGCGGAAGATCACGCTGCCGCGCAGCAGCTTAGCCATAGGTCTTCTCCGAATCGATGCCGACCAGGCTGATGACATTGCCGGTGATCTCGATCGAGTTCGTCTTCAGGATATGGCTCTTGCCGGTACGGACCTCCTGGGTGCCGACGTGGTAGGCGTTGTCCGAATACGGCGCGGTGCCGCTGACCGTGAAGACCACGTTGCAGAAGTCCTCGGATTCCGCGCGCTGCAGCTTGCCGTCCGCATCCACGTAGGACTCATAGAACGGCTCCACCTGCATTTCTCCCGAGAGGAAGCAGTCTTCCACCAGCTCACCGCCGGACATGATCTGCTCTCCGCGCTTGACTGCGGATTCAAAATCGGGAAGCATCACTTTGGACACCATACGGCAGATGACCTTGTACTCGATCTGTTCCTGCGTCGCACCCGCGAGCGGATCGACGTCGATCACGCCGCTGCGCTTGACGATCATGGAAACCGCGACCGCCAGCACGAGCAGGATCACAACGAGGTCGATGAGATTGAGTTTTCCGAACAGACGTCCGTCCTTGATGAGTTTCATAGACAGCCTCCTCACGCCGCACACGTCGGCGTACTTTCAAATTTTTACATCCTCTATGATACCGCATTTTCCGCAATGTGACAAGTCAAAAAGAAAAAACTGCGTCCGGGCAGTCGCCCGGACGCAGCGTTTCACCCGACGTCCGCGTAGTCGTCGAACTCCTTATGTGTCTGTTTTGTGGGGAACAGTGCTCTGATTTTGTCGGAAAAGCCTGCGACCAGGCAGACTGCGCCGAACACGATCAGGAGCACGCCGCTGAGCTTCAGTAAAAACCGCATCGCTTTCATTGTTTTTCCTCCCGTCTTCATTCCGTTTCACAGTATCCGTAAAGTCCGCGCACCGATACCGTTCCGGCGGCGACTCTGCGTACCGTGTTCGTTTCATCCTCGACATACAGAGCGCCGTCGTCGTCCACCCGCTGTGCGCGGGCGCGGTAATCCCCCTCCGGGCAGGAGACGAGCACCTCCCGTCCGAGCGTGACGCAGGCGGCGCGGTAACGGTCCATCCACGCGCTCCGATCGGAAGCAAGTGCCTCCGCCGCGTGCAGAACGCCGCGAACCAGTTCCGCCGCAAGGGCGTTTCGATCCGTCTCGACGCCCGTGATCTCCCGCAGTCCGATCGCAAGCCCGCGCAGCTCCGGCGGGAGCAGCTCCTGCGGTGCATCGCAGTTGATCCCGATCCCCGCCGCGCAGGCAGCGGTCCCGTCCGGCAAAAACACTGTCTCCGCCAGGATCCCGGCAAGCTTTCTGCTCCTCACAACAAGGTCGTTCACCCATTTGATCCCCGGCTTCACGCCGCACACGCGCTCCACCGCCTCGGCAGCAGCGACCGCAAGCAGAGGCGTCAGCGACGGCAGCTTTTCCGGCGGGAGCTTCGGGCGCAGCAGAACGGTCAGATACAGCCCTCCGTCCGGAGATTGAAAGCTCCGTCCGGCGCTGCCACGCCCCGCAGTCTGCCGCTTGGCAAGGATCACCGTTCCGTCCGGCGCGCCGTTCACGGCGAGCCGCTTGGCGGCGAGGTTGGTCGAGTCCGTCTCCTCCAGCAGGATCAGCCTGTCCGGCGGAAGAAACGGAAGCAGCCGTTCAAGAATGCTCTTTTGCAGTTCCATGTCGTCCCCGCCTCAGGTCTTTTTTTCAAACTGCTCTCCGCATTTCGGGCAGCGGATGCGGATGCGTCCCTTTCCGCGCGGAACGCGGATGCTCTGTCTGCACTTGGGGCAGCGGAGATAGCGGTTCTGCCGATCCCGCAGCGGTGCGATCAGCCGCAGAAACCACGCGTTTTCCCTGCGTCTGGCAGGAAAATTCTTCGAATAGGCGCGGTAGAGTTCATAGAAGGTCGCCGCATAAGCGGGAAGCACAAACAGCGCCATCCAGAACCGTCCCAGGAGCATCAGGACAAGCCCCGCGATCAGCAGAGCGGCGCCCAGCTCGTCCATACCGTATCTGCCGTAGAGAAAGCGGCGCAGCGCGTCGCCGATTTTTTTGAACATACGACCCCTCCGTTACAGGCATTCTTTTCCTGTATATTATAGATTTCCCCGGGAAAAAGCGCAAGCTTTCCGCCGCAAATTCACGAATTATTTAACCGTATCTGTCCGCGTGCAGAAAAAACATTGTGCAAAGGCGCGAAAACTGCTATAATGGGAGAAAATAAATTATATACGGATGTGGAATTGTGAAGTATGAAGTTTGGAACGTGGGGAAGTATGATCCCGCGCGGCTGCGTGAACTGTGCGCCGCGGGCTATTCTCCCCTGACAGCCGCAGTCTTGTGCAGCCGCGGCTTTGACACACCCGCAAAAGCACAGGAATATCTGGCGGCAGACAAACCGATGTGCGATCCCTTTACGATGCTGGATATGGACAAGGTCACCGCGCGGCTGCGCCTTGCGCTCACGAGAGGAGAGACGATCGCCGTCTTCGGCGACCACGATGTGGACGGCATCACCTCCACCTGTCTGCTCACCGATCTTCTGCGCTCGCTCGGCGCGCGGGTCATTCCGTACATCCCGGAGCGGCTGGAAGAGGGCTACGGTCTCAACGAGCTTGCCATCCGCGGACTTCTGGCGCAGGGCGTTCGTCTGATCGTCACCGTGGACTGCGGCATCACCGCAAATGTCGAAGCGGCGCTCTGCCGTGACCTTGGGATCGACCTTGTTATCACCGATCATCACGAGTGCAAGGAAGCTCTGCCGGACGCGGTCGGCGTCATCGATCCGCACCGCAGAGATGAGACCTACCCCCACAAAACGCTGGCGGGCGTGGGCGTGGCGTTCAAGCTTGCCGAAGCGCTCACCCGCGACCCCGAGGGGATGCTCGACCGCTACAGCGATCTGGTCTGCCTCGGCACCGTTGCGGACGTTGTCCCGCTGCAGGGTGAAAACCGCACCATCGTCGTGAACGGACTCAAAAAGCTCTCCACCCGTCCGCGTGTGGGCATCCGTGCGCTTTTGGAGGAATGCGGCTGTCTCGAGCAGCCCGTCACCGCGTCGCTCATCGGCTACACGCTTGCCCCCCGGCTCAACGCCGCAGGGCGCATGGGTGACGTGTCCGTTGCTCTGGAGCTTCTTTTGGAAAATGACGCCGAGCGCGCCGCGAAGCTGGCGCGCCGTTTGTGCGAAATGAATGTCGAGCGGCAGACCGTGGAGAGCGCCATCTATCAGGATGCAGTCTCCCGCCTCCCGGACCGCTCTTCGCGCCCCGCCGCCATTGTGCTGGCGGATGAACAGTGGCATCAGGGCGTCGTCGGCATCGTTGCCTCGCGTCTTGCCGAGGAATACGGCTGCCCGACCTTCCTGATCTGTCTGGACGGCGACAAGGGCAAGGCCTCCTCCCGCTCCTATGGCGGATTCAACCTCTTCGGCGCGCTGACGGAGCTTTCACCGCATCTGGAAAACTTCGGCGGGCACGAGCTGGCCGCCGGCTTCACCATCAGCCGCGATCGGATCGACGGTTTCCGGCAGGAGATGCTCCGTCTTGCAGACGCCCACCGCGCACTCGGCGAGAGCAGGACCGTCCTGAATGTCGACTGCGCCGTCACCGCAGAGCAGCTTTCCATCAAAAACGTGGACGCTCTGGAGGAGCTGGAGCCGTGCGGCTGCAACTGTCCGAAGCCCGTCTTTGCGCTCCGCGGCGTACAGATCGAGCAGCTTTCCGCCGTAGGCGGCGGCAAGCATCTGCGCCTCCGTCTTCGGCAGAACGGAACGATCCTGCAGTCCATCTTCTTCTCCGCAAGCGCCGCCCGCCTCGGCATTGCCGAAGGTGATGTCATCGACGTGGCGTTCACGCCCTCCGTCAACGAATATCGCGGTATGCGGAACGTGCAGCTCGGTCTGACGGACCTCCGTCCGGGAACCGCCGCCCCCGGCGACGAGCTGACGCAGTATTCCCTGTTCCATAACGGCAAACTGCCGGATGCGCAGATGACACGGGCGACCCCCTGCCGCAGGGATTTCGTCGCACTTTGGAAATATATGCAGGCGCACGCACAGAACGGAACGCTGGAAGAGACGCTCACATCTCTTGCGAAGAATGCGGCGCGTGCTGCGGGACTCACCTGCAGCGTGCTGCGCACGGGCGTCTGTCTGGACATTTTTGAGGAACTGGATCTGATCGCCGCCGAACGAAACGGCGAGCGGTTCCGCATCCGCCTGCGGGACAACGGAAAAAAAGTGGATTTGGACAGCAGCCGCATTTTCGCCGGACTGAAACAGATCCAAATCGGGAGCAATCACAATGGTAGATAACGATAAACGTTTTGAAAATATGATGCGGACGATCGACCGCTACGCGCCCTATGCCAACGCGGAACGCGTCCGCAAGGCCTACCTCTTCGCGCAGAAGCGCCACGAGGGACAGAAGCGCAAGTCGGGCGAGCCGTATATCATCCACCCGATCGCTGTGGCGGAGATCGTCGCGGAGATCGGTCTGGATACGGACGCGATCGTTGCGGCGCTGCTGCACGACTGTCTGGAAGACACCGTCACGAGCCACGATGAGCTCGCGGCGGAATTCGGTACGTCCGTGGCGGAGCTGGTCGAAGGCGTCACCAAGCTGACCCGCGTTGAGTATTCCACCTCCGAGGAACAGCAGATGGAAAACCTGCGCAAGATGTTCCTCGCCATGTCCAAGGACATCCGCGTTATCCTCATCAAGATCACCGACCGGCTGCACAATATGCGGACGATGCAGTACCAGTCCCCGGAAAAGCAGATCTCCAAGTCCACCGAGACGATGGAGATCTATGCACCGCTGGCACACCGTCTCGGTATGCAGAAGATCAAATGGGAACTCGAAGACCTCGCCCTGCGCTATCTCGACCCCGAAAACTACCGCGCCATCGAGGACTATCTCGCAGCACACCAGCAAGATTCCGAGACCTTTATGGATGAGATCCGCGCCACGCTGACCGAGCGGCTGCAGTCTGTCGGTCTGCCCTGTACGATCTACGGCAGGATCAAGCACATCTACTCGATCTACCGCAAGATGAAGAATCAGGGAAAAACCATCGAGGAGCTGTACGACCTCTACGCCTTCCGTGTGCTGGTCGACACCATCCCGGACTGTTATAACATCCTCGGACATATCCATGATCTGTACAAGCCCGTGCCCGGGCGCTTCAAGGACTACATCTCCACGCCGAAGCCGAATATGTATCAGTCGCTGCACACCACGGTCATCGGCAAGCGCGGCATCCCCTTCGAGGTGCAGATCCGCACCTGGGATATGCACCAGACCGCGGAATACGGCGTCGCGGCACATTGGAAGTATAAAGACGGCATTCAGAAAAACGGCGATGAAAAAGAATTCGAATGGGTCCGCCGCCTTCTGGAGAGCCAGCAGGATACCGAAGCGGAGGAATACGTCCACTCGCTGAAGGTGGATATGTTCAACGACGAAGTCTTCGTCTTCACGCCCAAGGGCAAGGTCATCTCCCTGCCGCAGGGCTCCACCCCCATCGACTTCGCCTATGCCATCCATTCCGCCGTCGGCAACTCCATGGTCGGCGCAAAGGTCAACAACCGCATCGCCGGCTACGATCTCCCGCTGAAAAACGGCGATATCGTCGAGATCCTCACAACCAAGTCCGCAAAAGGACCGAGCCGCGACTGGCTGACCATCTGCAAGAGCAACCAGGCGCGTGTCAAGATCAAGCAGTGGTTCAAAAAAGAGCGCCGCGACGAGAACATCGCGCACGGGCGCATCAGTCTGGAGGCGGAGCTGCGGCACGCAGGTCTGGATTTTGCCATGGTGCAGACCGACGAAGTCGTTGCCGCTTCCCTCAAAAAGCTCTCCTTCGACACGCTGGACGACCTCTGCGCCGCCATCGGCTACGGCGGCATCACCGCCTACAAGGCGGTCGGACGCATCAAGGACGATCTGATCCGTGCCGGCAAGCACAGCGAAAAGAAATCCGCTCCGCAGGAATTCCCGCTCCGCATTCCGGAGACGGGCGCGCCGCGCCGCGGCGTTGCCGATTCCGGCGTCATCGTCGAGGATATCCCCTCCTGCATGGTCAAATTTGCCCGCTGCTGCACGCCTGTCCCGGGCGATGACATCATCGGCTTCATCACCAAAGGAAACGGCGTCTCCGTCCATCGCCGCGACTGCGTGAACGCGCTGGTCGCCGCCGATCCCGAACAGGCGGGTCGCTGGGTCCGCGTGAACTGGGCCGCTTCCGGCGTGGAGGATTTCTCCACCTCGCTGGAGATCTCCTGTCTGGACCGGGACGGTCTGCTTCTGGATATTGCGACCATTATGACCTCGCTGAAGATCCGTGTCACAGAGGTCTCCTCCCGTTCTCTTCCGGACGGAAAGGCAAGCACCTCCATCACCTTCCGCGTCAAAGACCTTGCGGAGCTGGAAACGGTCCGCAGCCGCATCCGCGGACTGCGCGGCGTGCAGAGCATTACGAGAGGCAGGGACTGATGTATGAGAGCAGTGGTCACGCGAGTGAACAGCGCGTCCGTGTCGATCGACGGCACGATCCGCGGCGAGATCGGGCAGGGCTTTCTCATCCTGCTCGGCGTTGCGCCCGAGGATACGCCGCAGCACGTCCGCAAGCTTGCGGAAAAGATCCTGGGGCTTCGCGTCTTTTGCGATGCGCAGGACAAAATGAATCTTTCGCTCACCGACGTCGGCGGGAGCGTTCTGGTCGTCAGTCAGTTCACCCTGTACGGCGACTGCTCCCACGGACGCCGTCCGAGCTTCATCGGCGCCGCCGCCCCCGAAAAGGCGAACGCGCTCTACGAACAGTTCCTCGCCGAGTGCGCGTCACTCGGCTTTCCGCCGCAGCACGGCGAATTCGGCGCGAATATGCAGGTAGCCTCCGAAAACAACGGACCTGTCACCCTGATCATCGACACACGGGAGCTGAAAATATGATACTGCAGACCCACATCCTCGGTCCGCTCGGAAACAACTGCTACATTCTCTCGGACGGAGGCAGTGCCGTGCTCATCGATCCGGCGGCAAAGGCAGAGGTTCTTCTTGAAGCATTGGAAGCGTCGCAGCTCAGGCTTTGCGCGATCCTGCTCACCCACGCGCACTTCGATCATATCGGCGCCCTGCGGAAGCTCTGCGAGGCAACGGGCGCTCCCGCTTTTCTCCATCCTGCGGATCTGACCATCGCGGAGGAGATGTCGCACGGACTGCTCACCGAGACGCTCCCGTATCCCGACGAGCTCTCCTTTGGGGAGCTTCGCATCCGCGTTCTGCATACGCCCGGGCACTCTCCCGGCTCTGTCTGCCTGCTCTGTGAAGACAAGCTCTTCACGGGCGACACGCTGTTTGCGGGCTCCTGCGGCAGAACGGACTTTGTCGGCGGCGATATGAACACCATATTCGCGTCGCTCCGTATGCTCGGCGGGCTTGCGGGAAATCCGGCGGTCCTGCCCGGTCACGGCGAAGCGAGCGATCTGGACACGGAGCGCCGCACCAATCCCTATCTGCGAGAGGCAATGCGATGAAACTCTATCTTCGCGGTCACAGCGACCGCTATGCCGTTGAGCAGCTGCAGATGCAGCTGTTTCCCGACGAGCCTTCCGAATATGTCGAAGCGCCGTTCTCAAATGAAAACGGCGCTGTTTCCACGCTGTC
>JAFVWG010000057.1 GCA_017501805.1 Oscillospiraceae bacterium | reverse complement strand
GATGGTTCTTGTTTCGGGAGTCGTCTTCGGTCTGATGCCGATCCTGAAGAAGGGCTGCGTGAGCGGCGGTGCGAACGGTGCGCTTTTGCTGATGTCCCGCTTCTTCTTTCTGTCGCTTGTGATGCTGCCGCTCGCGCTGCGGGACGGAAATCTTATGCGGGCGCTGCGCGAAAACCTGAAAACGCTGCTGCTGCTCGTGATCACGGAAGGACCTACGCCGCTCCTGCTCTACATCGCCTATGACCATCTGGCGACGGGGCTCGTTACGACGATCCATTACCTCTATCCGATGATCGTGGTCGTGTGGTGTGCGCTGGTATACAAAGAGAAGATCTCCCGCAGCAAGGCGCTGTGTCTTGCGCTGTGCCTTGTGGGCGTGTTTCTGACGATCGACCTCAGCAGCGATGGGATCAGCCTCTTCGGCGTGGCGCTGTCGCTGCTCTCCGCGCTGACGTTTGCGGCATACATCGTCTGGCTCGAAAAGAAGGAAACGCGGAATATCACCTCCACGCAGCTGGCATTCTTCCTCGGCGTGGGATGCTTCCTCATCTCGCTCGTCTATGCGCTGCTTAGCGGAACGCCCGACATTTTGCCGCAGGTGACGGCGCAGGGCTGGCTCAGCCTGGTCGGCGCGGGTTTGCTGATCGGCATCGGCGGAACCTTCCTCTTTATGCTCGGCGCGCGCAGAGTCGATGCGCAGACCGCCGCGATCTCCAGCACGCTGGAACCGCTCACCAGCATCATCGTCGGTGTGTGCTTTATGGCAGAGCCGATGAATCTGCGGATCGGGATCGGCTGTCTGCTGATCCTCTCTGCGGTCGTCCTGATGCCGATCTTCACGGCGAAGGATGAAGCAAAGGCACTGCAGCAGAACACCTGAACAACATGCAGCACCCGGCAGTCCGAACGGACTGCCGGGCGTTTTATATTTCCGGAAAAAGAAAGAAGCTTCCCCGCCATCGGCAAAGATCTTGCAAGAAAAAACGGCGGTGTTCGCGCTGCGATGAACAACGAGCTGCGCCGCGGCACGCGTTTCTCTCCGGATAGCGATGCGTATCGGATGGCGCAGGGGAACCTTGAACGCATTGCGGAAAATGACTTCACGATGCGGCAGGAGCTCCGCGCCGCCGGCAGACAGTACCGGGTGAACGAAATGGAGCAAACGCAGCCTGAACCTTCCCGTGTACTGCCGCTTCCTGCTCCCGGGATAGAAAAAACCGCCTCCGGAACGGAGACGGCGAGAGTACAGTATTCGATTGAGACAGCGTCAGACGGTGAGAAAATCACAGTTATCAATCAAGGACAGGAGGCGTTTGCTGGGCAACCTAAAAGCGAATACTCGAAAATTGCCAGACATATCTTGCTGGATTATTTCAGTAATCAGGTGCTTCCTCTCGGAGAAAATGACGTTGCAAGATTGACGAGCGAACAGGCGGGGGAATATGCATACCCTAAAATTTGGTACGATCAGGATAGTCCCGAGTATGAGGCGAAGATGCGGGCAGCTGCAGAGCTGGATCATCTTTTGGAAACTGCAGAGTATTCTCACTGGGCAAATGACCACAAGAATCATCCGGAAGCGACCCTTGGGTTCGACTACTACAAAGTGAAATTCATTGTCGGAGGTAAGCTGTTTGAGGGACTTGCCAATATCGCAAATTCGGAAAACGGACGGATATTGTATGATATCACAAAAGTACGAGAGATTCCCGACATAAGCGGCAAGTACGCAGCCCTTATGGCCCGATCCTCTTCCGCATTCGAGAATCTCTCTGAAGACAGTATACCCGCAACCGCTGAAAAAAGTCAAGGGGAAAAATCGCCGGTGCTGGCGCTCGGTGCCTATGGGACGAATGATCCCGTCAGGCAGGCGCGTTTCCGGCAGGCGGAGAAGATCGCAAAGATCTTCGGCACAGAGCTGCGCGCCGTCGCACCGCGGAACGGTGCGGCCGCGTCCTATTACAACGGCGTTATCAGCATCGATCCG
>JAFVWG010000056.1 GCA_017501805.1 Oscillospiraceae bacterium | reverse complement strand
GCAATGACAAAATCCTGCGTCGGCGCTCTTGTCTCCATCCGTCAGCGGTTCCACAGTTTTTCGGGACAGCATTTTACGCGCGCATCCCTTCGTGCGATACGCGCGGGTAAGCGGAAAGTTTTTTCAAATTCCCTCTTGCAATGCGCTCCCGTGTGTGCTATACTGTTTTCCGTAAATAGGGGAATTTCCATATGCCGCTATTGCCGCATTATGGAAAACTATTCTATCACAGGATGACTTCAAAGTCAATCCTGCTTTTTTGTTTTTATGGACAAAAAACCGCCGCTCCTGCCTCCCGGCAACAGCGGCGGTTTTTTATCATATTTTTCCGGAGTTACGCCTCCCACATGGGTCTGCGTATCTATCAATACTGCTCGCAGCAGAATGTCTCTGATCAAATCCAGTCAGAGTCCTTTGTTACTTTTCATTATGTGTCAATTTTATCAACTTTAACAAGCGGCAAGGTCACCGATGCCCTCATAACTGTTTCATAGGTATGCAACCCTTTTGCCGTTCCATAAACCGTAATCATATCATCCTCAAGAATTCGAGCAGAAATTAGCGACCGATCAAAATAGATGTAGATCACATTATCGTAGTAGCCATACCCGCTCGTACCTAAGCGAATTTGAATTTCTGTATCCAGTTCACTAACCTGAAGAACCTTGCCCGTAAATTTCACCTTTTCGTCTTTATATTTATCGGGATTTCTTGCAAGATCATCGTAGGTTATGCCGCTTTCATATCCCTGTTTCTCTTTTCGTTCTCTCTCCGCAGCTTCCTCTTGTGCCTTTCTCTCTGCCTCCTCTGCAGCCGCCCGTTCTGCTGCAGCCTGTTCTTCTTTCGCTTTTTCTACTGCAAGCTCTGCAGCAATCCGTTCCGCCTCAGCCTGCGAAGCCCGCGCCGCTTTTTCATTCTCCGTCAGTTTCACCCAATCAGAGGTTACACTTTTCAATGTGTTGTATTCCGCCTCCAGAGCAGCATATTTGCTTTGCAGCTCATCATACGCTTTTTGCAGTTTGTCAGTTTTCTCGCAAGCGCAAAGAATAAGAACAAGAACCAAGAACAGCAGCACGGAAACTTTCTTTTTCATTTTCTCTCTACCCTTTCAAACAAAAAATGCCGTGTATGTTTCGTATTATAGCCCGTATACGGGCTATTGTCAACCTTCGGGCTATCAAATATCCTAGAGGCGAAGGAGGGGTGCAGGATGATCGTCTTTGATCGGCTTTGGCAGACGATGAAAGAACGCGGGATCTCGCAGTACAAGCTGCTGAACGAATATCACATCAGCAGCGGACAGCTTGACCGTCTGCGCAAAAACGGAAATGTCAACACCTATACCCTCTCCCAGCTCTGTACGATCCTCAAATGCCGACTTGAAGACATAGCGGAATACCGAGACGAATAAACGCAGCAGAATTCAAGCAGAATTCCGCTGCGTTGTTTTTTGCGCTGCACCAAAGGCTCCTTTGTGCAAAAGGAGCTGTCTGCGAAGCAGACTGAGGAATTGTCCATCCGAACCGCCGCTTGCGGCAACAAGAAAGCGGACGAGCAAGGCTCGTCCCTACGCCGCAGCCGCAGAATTTCTCTGCAGCTGTTCCGTTCCACCGTCGTAGGGATGGGCATTGCCCATCCGCAAACGACACGATGTGGGCATCGTGCCCTACGCGCAGGTGTCGAAAAAGCCTCCTGCTATTGTAGCAAAAAACCGGCGCCGCATCTGCGGCGCCGGTTCTGTATGGGAAAATCAATTAGGCGTGGTCAACAGCATACATGTGCTTGATGAGCTCGAGCACCTTGTTGGAGTAACCCATCTCGTTGTCGTACCAGGAAACGACCTTGACGAAGGTATCGGTCAGCGCGATGCCGGCCTTGGCGTCGAAGATGGAGGTACGGGCATCGCCCAGGAAGTCGCTGGAAACGACATCCTCGTCGGTGTAGCCGAGGACACCCTTCAGCTCGCCTTCGGAAGCCTTCTTCATAGCGGCGCAGATCTCTTCGTAGGTAGCGGGCTTCTCGAGGTTGACAGTCAGGTCAACGACGGAGACGTCAAGCGTGGGAACACGCATAGACATGCCGGTCAGCTTGCCGTTCAGAGCGGGGATGACCTTGCCGACAGCCTTGGCAGCGCCGGTGGAAGAGGGGATGATGTTGCCGGTAGCCGCACGGCCGCCGCGCCAGTCCTTCATGGACGGGCCGTCAACGGTCTTCTGGGTAGCGGTAACGGAATGGACAGTGGTCATCAGGCCGTCCTTGATGCCGAACGCATCGTTGAGGACCTTCGCGATGGGAGCGAGGCAGTTGGTGGTGCAGGAAGCGTTCGAAACGAACTGCATATCCTTGGTGTAAGCGTCCAGGTTCACGCCGCAGACGAACATCGGGGTGTCGTCCTTGGAGGGAGCGGACATAACAACTTTCTTCGCACCGGCAGCGATGTGGCCGGCAGCCTTCTCCTTGGTCAGGAAGAGGCCGGTGGACTCGACGACGTACTCAGCGCCGACCTTGCCCCAGGGCAGGTTGGCGGGGTCCTTCTCTGCAAACACGGGGATAGCCTTACCGTTAACGACGATCTCGTTCTCGGTGGAATCCACAGTGCCGTTGAAGGTGCCGTGCATCGTATCATACTTCAGCATGTAAGCAAGATAGTTTGCGGGGCAGAGGTCGTTGACGCCAACGATCTCGATCTCGGGCATAGTCATAGCAGCACGGAACACCATGCGGCCGATACGACCGAAGCCATTGATACCGACTTTGATAGACATAGTTTTTTCCTCCGTTTAAAATGTATTCTTCTTTTTTGCCGTGAGACATTATACACGATTTCTTTTAAAGTATCAAGAGAAAAAGTAAAATATATGACAGAAATTTCCTTGAAAATCTTTTGTTTTTTTGTGGAAGCCGTCAAAGTGCCGCGACGGGCTCGTCGCACAGGTCGCGCCGGACACCTTCGGCAATGGCAAAGAAATCTGCGGCAGTCTCGATTTTCCCGATTTTTTCCTTATAATAGCCGCTGTGCGGCACGCCGCGCAGATACCAGGAGAACTGCTTCCGCGCCTCCAGGCACGCGATGTGCTCGCCCTTGTCCTCACAGGCAAGCTCGAACTGTTCCAGCGCCACGCCGATACGGTCGTAGAGCTTCGGGCGCTCCGGGATCGGCTCGCCGCGCAGCGCGGCTGCGACCATCCCCACCAGAAACGGATCGCCGAACGCGCCGCGTCCGACCATATAGCCGTCCGCACCCGTGCGTTTGCGGCATTTGACCGCGTCGTCCGGCTCAAAGATATCTCCGTTTGCAATGACCGGGATCGACACCGACTGCCTGACCTCGCGGATAATATCCCAGTCCGCCGTGCCGCTGTAGAGCATCGTCTTTGTTCTTCCGTGCACGGCGATCGCGTCCGCGCCCGCCGACTCGATGACCTTTGCAAACTCCGGGGCGTTGACGTTCCCCTTGTCCCAGCCCTTGCGGCATTTGACCGTGACCGGAACGGGCACCGCTTTCTTCACCGCCTCAACGATCCTTGCGGCAAGCGCGGGATCACGCATCAGCGCACAGCCGTCGCCGTTTCCCGCGATTTTCCCGACGGGACAGCCCATATTGATGTCGATATAATCAAAATCGCCGCGCTCCAGAACGAG
>JAFVWG010000055.1 GCA_017501805.1 Oscillospiraceae bacterium | reverse complement strand
GTAGGCGGAATAACAACCGGGGGGTTTCACAAAGAAGAAGCATATACATCCGTCGCCGGATGCGAATGGTCTGGTAAGTTCACGCTTGTTTATAATGGAAACAATCAGGTTACAAATGACAAATGGTGTCCAATCACTAAGATTGAATTAACAACAAAATAGTTGCGTGAAAGTGCAGCGAAGCTTTTTCCGGATCAGTATAAAGATGGAATGATTTGCCTGCAGTTCACCCTGCCGTTGGAGCTTTGTCAAAGAATTGTGTCTTGGTTAACACAATCAAATTTGAGCTGAATTGTTTGCGAAGTAAAGAGTTTTCATAGGGACTCACAAAAGAGGGGGCGGTGTGTCGCAGGGCGGCGAATTCCACCTCATCCATCAGATTCACTGAAGCCTTCCCCTCAAGGGGAAGGCTTTTTTGTTGTGCTTCGCACGGATTGAATGGACAATTCCTCAGTCGGCTTCGCCGCCAGCTCCTTTTGCACAAAGGAGCCTTCTTTCTTGGTGCGCTTCGCGCGGATTCCCCTCATCCGTCAGCTTCGCTGACACCTTCCCCGGAGGGGAAGGCATATAAAACGGACGCGCCGCGGATGCGGCGCGTCCTGCTGTATTTTGGATTACACCTCGTCGCGCATTTCGCGGAGCGCTTCCTTGCGGCTGAGGTTGACGCGGCCCTTTTCGTCGATGCCGGTGACCTTGACCCAGGTCATATCGCCGATGTTGAGCACGTCCTCGACCTTCTCGGTGCGCTTGAACTCGAGGTCCTTGATGTGGCACATGCCGTCCTTGCCGGGGGCGAGCTCAACGAACGCGCCGATGGGCAGGATGCGGACGACCTTGCCGTAGTAGAGCTTGCCGACCTCGGGCACGAAGCAGATATCGTCGATCATCTGCTTGGCAGCTTCGCAGGAAGCGAGGTTCGGGGAGGCGATGTGGATGGTGCCGTCGTCCTCGACGTCCACCTGTGCGCCGGACTCGGCAACGATCTTCTGGATCATGCTGCCGCCCTTGCCGATGACCTCGCGGATCTTGTCCACGTCGATCTTGATGCTGAGCATCTTGGGGGCGAACTCGGAGACCTCTGCGCGCGGCTCGGCGATGCAGGGGATCATGATCTCGTTGAGGATCTCAAGGCGGGCCTTGCGGCAGCGCTCGAGCGCGTCGGCGATGATCTCCATCGTCAGACCGTCGTTCTTGAGGTCCATCTGGATGGCGGTGATGCCTTCGGTCGTACCTGCAACCTTGAAGTCCATCTCGCCGTGGAAGTCTTCGACACCCTGGATGTCGGTGAAGGTGCGCCATTCGCCGGTCTCCTTATCGGAGATCAGACCGCAGGAGATACCCGCGACGGGACGGCGGATGGGAACGCCCGCGTCCATCAGAGCCAGCGTGGAGCCGCAGATGGAGCCCTGAGAGGTGGAACCGTTGGAGGACAGCACTTCGCTGACCACACGGATGCAGTACGGGAACTCATCCACGGAGGGGAGCACGGGCACAAGGGCCTTTTCGGCAAGCGCGCCGTGACCGATCTCGCGGCGGGAGGTGGAACGTGCGCCGCGGGCTTCGCCGGTGGAGAACGCCGGGAAGTTGTAGTGGTGGATATAACGCTTGGATTCCTCGGGGAAGATGGTGTCGAGCTTCTGCTCCATAGAGAGCGTTGCCAGCGTGCAGATGGAGAGCACCTGCGTCTGTCCTCTCGTGAACAGGCCCGTGCCGTGGACTCTCGGCAGGACGCCGACCTCGGCGCCGAGCGGACGGATCTCGTCCATGCCGCGTCCGTCAACGCGCTTGCCCGCGAGCAGCCACTTCTTGACGACCTTCTTCTGCATCTTGTAGAGGCAGACGTCAATCTGGATGTCGAAATCTTCGTACTTCTCGCCGAACTTCTCCTTGAAGTCGATGACGGCGGCGGTCAGGCGCTCCTCGCGGACGTTCTTGTCGTCCGTGTCGAGCGCGTACTCGATCTTGTCCATGCCGTAGGCTTCGAGATCATCGAGCATATCGTGGTTGACGGCGGCCTTCTCGAAGGTGAACTTCGGCTTGCCGATGACGGCAACGATGGAGTTGATGAACTCGACGATCTTCTTGTTGGTCTCGTGCGCCAGCTCGATGCCCTTGAGCAGGTCTTCCTCGCTGACCTCGTTCGCCTCGGTCTCGATCATAACGACCTTCTCGGCGGTGGAGGCAATGGTGCAGAACATCTTGGCGGCCGCACGCTGATCGGCGGAGGGGTTGATGACATATTCGCCGTCCACGAGCGCGACCTCGGTGGTGGCCATCGGGCCGTTCCAGGGCACGTCGGAGCAGGCGGTCACGATGAACGCGCCGAGGGAGGCGACGACCTCCACGGGGTTATCGTGGTCGGTGGAGAAGGCGGTGCAGGTGATGACAACGTCGTTGCGCAGCTCGTCGTCAAAGAAGGGGCGCATCGGGCGGTCGATCAGGCGCATCGTGAGGATGGCCTTTTCGGAGGGGCGACCCTCGCGGCGGTTGAAGCTGCCGGGGATGCGACCCACGCCGTAGAGTCTTTCTTCAAACTCGATGGTCAGCGGGAAGTAGTCGATGCCCGCCTTGGGCAGGGGGGACGCGGTGATGGTCGTCAGCACGACGGTGTCGCCGTAGCGGCAGATGCATTCGGCATTCGCCAGTTCCGCGACCTTGCCGGTCTCGACGGTCAGAGTACGGCCGCCGATCTCGGTCTCAAAGACGTGGTGGTTGGGATAAGTCTTTTTGGTGATCATGGTTATCCTCCTTTGTTTCTTGTCGGAACGCGGGAGATTTAGCACTTGAAACCGCCGCCGAAGGCATCGGCGATGCTTTCAATTGCTAAACTGCCCCCTGCTCCGCTCGGTTGGTTCGTACTATCGCTAAAAAGGGCAGCCGCAGGCTGCCCTTTTTAAGGATGAATTACTTACGGATGCCCAGCTTGGCGATGACGGCACGATAACGGTTGATGTCCTTCTTCGCGAGGTAGTCCAGCAGGCTGCGACGCTTGCCGACCATCATGAGAAGGCCGCGGCGGGAGTGGTTGTCGTGCTTATGGACGCGCAGATGCTCCGTCAGCTCGTTGATACGGGCGGTGAGGATAGCGATCTGAACTTCCGGGGAACCGGTGTCGCCCTCGTGGGTCGCGTTGGCGGCGATGATGGCCGTCTTTTCTTCTTTTCTCATCATAGCGGTTTTTCCACCTTTCAAAAATTTTGTCCGCACACTGAGTAGTGGGTCGGCAGAGCGCCCCTCTGTGAAGGAGCTTGATCCCAAAACCGAGTCGTGGGACGCGGCGATTTTACGCCAGCTTGACTAATGTAGCATATACAATAGAAAAAGTAAAGAGGAAATTTTTGGAGGTGTGTGCGGGGAAGAATGAATACTTAAAAATTGCGGTGTGCCGTTGGCACGGATTGGATATTCTCTCCCTCAGTCTGCTTCGCAGACAATTGCCTGCGGGCAATCCGGTCGCGGCTCTGACAGTCCACCGGACTGTCATTCACTACCGCGACGACGCTTCGCTTACCCTCGTCAGAGGGAGCCTTTTTCTTGTTGCGCTTTGCGCGGATTCCACCTCATCCGTCTCGCTTCGCGAGCCACCTTCCCCTCGAGGGGAAGGCTTTTGCCTTCGGCAGGCGGGCGATTTTACAATCGCCCCTACGGGTGCGGCGTATAGGGGTTATTTCTGCAGCTTCTTCCGCAGCAGCGGCATAAAGACGCCGCCCTGTACGCTTCTTCCGACGAAGCGTTCGCTCCAGCCAACCACGGTGTCGTAGTAATCGGCGAAGGGAACGCGGCTCGGTGTTTCCGCGAGGAAGCGCACC
>JAFVWG010000054.1 GCA_017501805.1 Oscillospiraceae bacterium | reverse complement strand
TCGCCGATGCTCAGGTTCTGGTACTCGTTGCCGGCCTCTTCCTGCATGTGCAGAGCCAGGCAGACGGTAACGTTGCCCACGTACTTTTCGCCGGCAACAGCGCTCAGATCGATGTTGGTCGAGCCCTTGCCGTCTTCGGGCAGCAGAACGCCGTCGTCAACGCCGTTGGCCTTCAGCATCAGGTCCTTGAGGGTGCCGAGCTTGACCAGAGAACCGTAGTTCATAGCATTGGTCGCGGTATCGCGGCTGGGAGCCGTGAAGGCGAAGTCGGTCGCGGAGCCGTCGTCCACGATCGCGCAGTACACGTCGATGACTTCGGCAAGCTTCGTGCCGTCAGCGAGCATGTTGTTGGGGATCACGCGCATCTGATACTGGAATGCCAGATCGCCCTTGTTCTCCACCTTGATGTACTTCGTCTGGGTGAAACCGGGCTCCCAGAGTTTGTAGTCGAAGATGGGACCCGCGGAAGCATCCTTGTAGGTGCCGTCCTTGGTGTCGGACCAGCTCATCTCAACGTCCAGAGTGCCGGACTTGATGATGTTGCCGGTGCTGGCCACGCTGTCCGTGAACCAGGCGAAGGTCGTGCCCAGCAGCATGCTCACGCACAGCAGCAGGGACAGCAGGCTGGTGTGCAATGCGCGCCGGGTGTTTTTGGATTTGTTCATTGCTTGTTTCCTCCTTAAAAAATTTTTTAATTTAAGACGTACTCTTTATGCAAATGCTCATTGAGCAATTACAACGTGCTTATTCCGCAGATGCTCCTGCGGCGGGTGCGCTGCCCGCTGCGGGTATGCTGCTCGCTGCGGGCGTGGTGCTCGCGCTGCCCGCATCCGCCGATGCGGATGCATTGCCGGAAGCCGCAGAGCCCTCCGCACTTCCGCCGGTCGGGGTGCTTTCTCCCGCGGACGGTGCGGCGGATGCCGAGCTGCCTGCTCCCTCGCCTGCGGCGGGCGTCTGTGCGCTGTCTGTGGCGGACGTGCTGCCGCTGTCGCTCGAAGCGCTCTCCTTGCCGCTGTCTGCTGCAGGTGCCGGATCCGTGCTGCCGTTGTTACCCGCGTCGGGCGTCGCACTTCCCTGTTCTGCGCTGCTTTCCGTGCTGTCGGAAGGCTTCGCTGCCGATGTATCGTCGGACGGCGCGGTCTGCGTCTCATCCTTGGAGGACGTCTCACCGCTTACAGCATCGCTCTGCTTTCCGCCGTCGGTGCTTTCCGCATCGTTCTTCTGATCGGTGTTTTCCGGATCGCTCTTTTTATCGTCGGTGCTTTCCGTGTTTTCCCCGGAGCTTCCCGCGCTCTTGTCCGAAGCTGTGCCGTCCTTGTCGGAGGCATCCTTCACGCTCTCATCGGACGGGCTCTGCGCTTCGTCCTTCTTTTCCGAATCGGCGCTCTCTTCCGCGCCTTCCTCGGTCTTTTCCTCCTGCTCTTCCTCCGGGGGAGGCGGCAGTTCGCCGTAGACCGGAGCCTCGCCGTTCGCCAGGACCGCACGCGGCAGACTCTCGCTCCACACGGGTTCGACCCAGACTTTCGTCTCCTCATTGAGGGTCAGGCTGTAAACAGCTCCCGTCCCGGCGCTCAGCAGCTCGGTACTGTAGACCTCCTGCGGAGTCTTCGACTGCGTCGCCTGCAGGTAAATGCGTGCATAGCCCGCTGTGGTGCCCGTTCCTGCCACACGCAGCTCATAAGTGCCCGCGGGGTAACTCACCCCCGCCACAGGGGACAGCGGCGTTTCCGAAAGCGTGGCGGCAACGCCGAACGAGCCGATCACGATATCGTTTTTGATGTTCAGAAGTGCGTCCGTAAACCGTGCAAGGGTCGGACCCACGCACAGGGAGATGGACAGCGCCACGCCCACCGCGCTGACGGAGATCGCCGCACGGGTCCATTTCTTCGGTTTTCTGTTCATGGTCTGTCCTCCTTCCTGTTATCGTTTCGGTTTTTCTGTCAGCTCAGCGGCGTACCCGCCTGCTGGGCAAACACGGTCATGCCCAGATCGACCTGCGGTGCGGCATAGCCCTTCTGATAGTTGGCCTCGTTGCCCACCGTTTCGGGCATATAGACCACCACAGCGGCGTAACGGACATCGCCCGGGCGAAGGACCGCGCCGACATCCTGCTCGGAGTAGGTGTTGAGGGGTTTGGTCATATAGTCGCTCATTTTTTTGTCTGCCTTGATCTGCGCAAGCTCGCGTTCGAGCTCGATCTCGTCGGCGCCGAACAGCACGCCGAAGCGAAGGTGCGGCGGCAGGCAGAAGGCCGCGCCGTATTGGTTGACGCTGCTCGTGTAGTCGTTCACGTCAACGGTCACCTTGTACTCGAAGTCGACGGTGCCCTTGTTCGTCACCTTCAGCCAGACCACCTGTGTGTAGCCGGGCTCGTAGAGCGCCTTTTCATGAAAGACCTTGGAATCGTTTTCCAGATCCATCCACGAGGTCACAAAGCCGTTCTTGTAATCGACGTCCAGATTGAGATCGCCGATAATAAAGGTGTTTTTCGCCGTCTGCGTCGTGTCGGAGAACCACGCCACCGTTGCGTTTGTCGCCAGCAGGACCCAAAAGACAAGCAGCATCGCTGACAGAGCCAGAGCGTTCTTCGTCGATATGCGTTTTTTCATTCACTCCGGCCCCCTTTCCGTTCGGTGTCGGTTATTCTTCCGATTTTTTCTTCTTTTTCAGCAGCAGCAACAGGATCACAAGCAGCAGTCCCGAGCCGAGGAACAGCCCCGCCAGCAGACCGACATTGACATCGTCTCCCGTATGCGGTGCATTCGGCTTTCCGGGTTTTTCGGAGTCGCCGGGCTTGCCGGGCTCACCCGGCTGATCGGGATCTGCGGGCTTGCCCGGATCGTTCGGATCGTACGGCTTATCCGGATCCTGCGGTTTGCTCGGATCGTGCGGCTTGCTCGGGTCATCCGGCAGGTCTGCGGGGAATTCCTCCACCATAAACTGCCAGTCCAGATAGCCCACCGCGTTCATAAATGCATTGTCCAGCGTGGTCGGCACATGGAGCGTGACCGTGAGCTCCGCTTCGCCGCCGGGTCCGAATTCACCCAGCAGCACCCAGTCGCTGAGCTGTCCCTTCTGATCTGCGGGTGCGCTGAAGAGCTCGCTTTTCGCCGCGCTGACGGACAGGGTCAGCTGCGACAGGAACTCCACGGACTTTTCGTACGCCGTCCGGGAGTCGTGCTCGTGCGCTCCGAGCGCCCGCAGATAGATCTTGACGCGCACCTTTTCGGATGCCTTGTTGCGCACAAGAATGTTCTGCGTGAGCGTATCGCCGGGCATAACGCCCTTGAAATCGGGGAAGAGATCGGTCACGGAATGTTCGCTTCCGGGTTGGAAGACGAATTTTCCGGCGTCGCCGCTGTAGCTGACGTTTCCGTCCGCCGCGGCAGCGGTCAGGCTGCCGCAGAACATCAGGAACACCAGCATCGCGCAAAGCGCGAAACGTTTCAGTCTGCTCATGCCTGACCTCCTTTCGCCTCGGGCCAGCCCTGAGCCTCCCACGGATGGTCGACGGGGTTGTTCTTGCTCTGCACGGCCTCGGCGGTCACGGTCAGGGTCAGCGTCTGTCCGAAGAAGCGTCCGTGCATCTGCTCCCAAACCATCTCCACCTCTTTGAACAGCGGCGTGGTGCGCTGTCCGGGTTCAAGCACCTTGTTGTAGTAATAGCAGCCGTCCTCGCGGAGCGTCCAGTCCGCGGTGTTCGTCTCAAATGCGAACACGTTCTCGACGGGCTCCTGCGGTCCTTCGATGCCGTTCGTCAGTCTGATGCGCAGATAGAAGGGCTGCGCGCAGGTGTTTTCCACGGTAACTTCCTTGCTGACCTTATCGCCGGGGAAGACTTTGATCCCCTCGCTGGGGAACGGCGTTCCGTCCTTGGTCATCTCGTGGATCTTGAGTTGGATATTTCCGGAGGTCACAACGTTTGTAGCAGTGCCCACAACGGTGTAATATGCGAGTGTGCCGCGGGTAACGCTGAGCGTCAGAAACATTGCCGCCGCCATCAGCAGCGCGCCTGCCTTTTTCCACTTGCTCATACGCTGAACCTCCTTTCTCTTAAAACTTCATACGAAGATCGTTTTCGTAGGGATCCCCGCAGGGTCTCCTGCGGTTTCCCGCGCACGGCGCGGGGTCGGATATCCGGGCGGAGCGGATCCCCGCCCGGATATCGTAAAATCAGATAGAATCTCTGCCTGCGGGCCAGCCTACCTTGTCGTAAGCGAGCTTCGCAGCCTCGAAAGCGGTAGCCGCATTCTCAACTGCATCTCCGAGGCCTTCCGTCTGGATGGCGTCGGCGCGGATCTCGAGATCAAACTGAATATTGCCGCTGGCGTCTGCCAGCTCGGCCATATCGGCCTGCGTCAGCTGCTCGGGCATCTTCACATCGGTGAAGAGGACTTCCTTCGCGGCGGGAGCCAGCTTCTCGTTCAGATAGTAAACGTAGCTGAGCTCGTCGTTCGTCACGTCGGCGTCGTTCTTGTCGTCCGAGATGATCTCGGCGCGCATCCATTTGTTGTTGAAGCCCGGGAAGATGGAATCCAGATCGGTAATGCCGTAGCGGTTCAGGACCTGCGCCCACTTGGTGGCATTGGTCAGAGTGACCACAACGCGGACATACTGATCGTAGGAACCCGTGTTTTCCACAACAGGAACCTTGTCATATTCCACGCCGGGCAGGACATTGTCAAAGGTAATACCGTCATGGTCCTTCTCGGATGCATCGATCGACGGATCCGTATTGACGTCGTCCGTGCCGATGTACTCCCAGAGGTCAACAGAGAAGATCTTCTCATCTGTGGTGCCGCCGCCGGTGCCGGTACCGCCGCCGGTGGTCGCAACCATAAACTTGTTGGTCACGCTCTCGCTGGCATTGAACCAGGCCAGAGTGCCGAAGGAAGCGATGGACAGCAGGCATACCGCCAGTGCCGCAGCAAGGATCTTTTTCTTGGTGCTCATGCGTATTTCCTCCTTTCTCGAAGAATCATTCAACCTTTCGGTGATCAAAAGGCATAAGCGCTCTTACACCCTTTGATCGCCGCCCACTCCCCGCGCCGGGGAGTGGGCGACGTTGGTTTTGCCGGATCAGGAAGCGATCACATTCTCTGCGGGGAGATATCTGTGACGGTGTCCTGTGCAGTGCCGATCGTAAGATCGTGCATCATTTACGCCTGGGTAACATTCTTTCCCGCCTCGATCTCACCGATATTTTCGGTGGCGGAGGTGGTCATATTGGTAACGGTGTTGTTGTTGCAAGTGCCGTCGGTGTTGTAGTTGCCAACCAGCTTGCCGACAATGTACTTGTCCTTGCCGCCGGCGTAAACGCCGCCGCCGATGCCGTCAACCGTGCAGTCGGTCAGGGTGTTGCCGGTAACTTCTCCGGTGTTGGGAGAAGTGGAGCAGATGTAGCCGATCACACCGCCGAGCTTGTAGCCGCCCTTGACGGTAACGTTGGTCAGGGAGCAGTCGGTAACATCGGTGTAGCCGTAGCCGACGATGCCGCCGGTGTACTTGCCGCCGGTGACGGAGGAGTTCGTAACGGTAATGTTGGAAATGCCGGCGTTGCAGGAACCGGAAAGAACGCCTGCGGTGGAGTTGCCGACGTTGCTGCCGGTGACCTGAATGTTGTCAAGCTTGAGGTTCTTCACGCCGCACCGTGCAGCATTGAACAGACCGGCTTCATTCTGGACCGCGGCATCCGTAACGATCACAGCATTCTTGATGGTGTGACCCTGTCCGTCGAAGCTGCGGCGGTGGCCCAGATCGATCGGTGCCATCGTTGCGCCGCCGAAATCGATATCGGCCTCAAGGACGATGTTCCAGGTCCAGTCGTAGTAATAATCATACTGGGGAGCATAGTTGCTGTAGTTCGTGCCGTTTCCGTCCGAGAACAGCTCGTCCCAGTTCTGCGTCAGCTTGGGCAGGTTCAGCAGCGCTTCCTTGCTGCGGACATAGATCGTGCCGTGAGACTCGCCGACGCCGGAGGGAGCGAGCAGCAGGCCGTATACTTCGGTGCCGATGCTGCAGCCGTCAGCGGTGTTGTCCTTAACGATCGTCTTGTTGTCGACGTTGTTGGAAACATACAGGCTCGCGGATTTGTCCGCCGTGGTGATAACGGTCACATTCTTCAGCGAGTTGTCCTTGACCTCGATCACAGCGCCTCCAATATTGGAGGAGTTGGGCTGAGACACAAGACC
>JAFVWG010000053.1 GCA_017501805.1 Oscillospiraceae bacterium | reverse complement strand
TCCCTGCATTGCAGCACCTTGTAGGCAGTATCGCGAATAGATCGGCTGACACGGATGGCACTGTTGTCGCGCAGATATCTGCGGATCTCTCCTGCGATCATCGGCACACCGTAGGTAGAGAACCGCACATCCATTCCGGGATCGAAATTCTCAATGGCCTTCAGCAGTCCGATGCAGCCGACCTGAAACAGATCGTCCGGGTTTTCCCCGCGCCCCGAAAACTTTTGGATCACCGAAAGAACGAGGCGAAGATTCCCCTCGATCAGCTCCTGCCGCGCCGCTTCGCTCCCAAGCTTTGTTTCCTTCAGAAGCTCACGCATACGATCATTGCTCAAAACTTTCAGCTTTGCCGTATTTACACCGCAAATCTCAACTTTTCCGCGCAAATGAATGAATGCCCCTCTCATTTAAGGTCGTTTGTACAAATCTGTTTGCAGGGATGCTTCGTGAAAAGTATCTCAAAAAATCGCGTGTCGATCGGTGACGTAATGCGTGGATTATCGTTTTCGTTACACTTTATCGACAGAAAAAGTTGCAAGTTTATCCTGTGGATAACTATGTGGAAAAGCTTGAAATCGTGCATCTCAAGCGGGTTTATTCACATTATCCACAGGGTTATCCACACCCCTGATTTTGACAAAAATGTAAACATGGGTTTATATTAGTTTACATAAGCAATAATGAACAATTCGGCAGGATCACGACAGATAGGATGGGATATCATCAAAACTCAGCTTCGGCTGCAGCGCAAGGTCGATGGCGTATCCGATCAATTTTCCGATCTCGCGAACGCGGCTGTCGATGTCTCTCGGCGTCACGATCAGTTCCTTCGGTGCATCGGCTGCACGACCTTCACACGAGAACAGCGGTGCGCCGTCCATCACGGTCGGAACGCCGATCGCATAAACGGGAACGCCCAGCTCACGCTCCGAAAACGCGGGACGGCTGTTCCCAACTCCCGACCCGGGAACAAGCCCCGTGTCCGACAGCTGGACGGATCGGCAGAGACGATCCGGATCGCAGGATGCAAGCGCATCCACGACAAGCACGCAGTCTGCGCCGACAATGCGCCGTGCACTGCGGACGAGTTCGACGCTCTCGATACCCGTTATACCGAGGACGCCCGGGACGATCGTACTCACAGGCGTCAGAACGCCGTGCGGGAGCTTTCCCCGCTCAAGCAGGTGGCGCGTGACAAGAATGTGTTCCAGAACGTGAGGACCGATCGCATCCGGCGTGATCTCACGATTGCCGAGACCCGCGACCAGCACGCCGGAAAACGGCTTCAGCAGATCTCCGAGCGCTTCGGCAAGAGCGAGCGCTGTCCGACGGAACGCATGCCGCTCACGCTCCGCAAAAGGCTGCAGATCGACCGTCAGGTATGTTCCGACAGGCTTTTTCAGCGCATCGGCGCCGGCCTCGTTCAGTATGACGACCTTTTCCAGCTCGATGCCGTGCCGCCGAGCCTTTCTCGCGATCACACCGGGCAGAAGTGTTGTCACTCCCGCGGAATCCTCCCAGAGTTTCTTCGCCTCAACGGCAAGGTCAGTGCGCAGATCCAAGTCATTCACCTCATCGCTACTTTCCCCGTTTTCCCGCGCTCTCATACAAAAACGGAAATTTTTTATATTTTTTTCATTTTCTCTATTGATTTTGCGAGAAAAGCAAGGTATAATCAGTTACCGCATGGTATGAATGCATAACTGCGGATACCGCGGTTTGGAACGCTATTGGAGGAGGTGTAACGATGCCCAACATTAAGTCTGCGAAGAAGAGTGTCCTTCTGACCCGTGTTGCTACCGAGAAGAACCGCCAGGAGAAGACCGCTCTGAAGACCACTCTCAAGAAATTCGAGGCTGCTTTCGCTGCCGCCGACAAGGAGCAGGCCGATAGCGCCTACGCCGCCGCAGTCAAGTCCATCGACAAGGCTGTTGCGAAGGGTATTCTCCACAAGAATACGGCTGCAAGAAAAAAGAGCAATATCGCTTTGAAGATGAACAAGCTTTCCTGATTTCGTGATTCTTCACCCTCCGATTTTGGTCGGAGGGTTTTTTCTTTACAATCACCGTTTTTTTGTTAAAATGTAACTATATTATGTATCAAAGGAGGCAGACAGATGGATGCAATGCAGCTCAATACGCCCGTGACCGAACTGAACGGCGTCGGTCAGACCCGCAGCCGTCTGCTCTCGCGCCTCGGGATCGAAACACTCGGCGATCTTCTCAGCTTTTTCCCGCGTACCTATGAGGATCGTACAAAGATCGTAAAGCTCTGTGATATGCAGGTCGATGTTCCCGCCTGCTTCCGTGCGACCGTGATTTCCCTGCCCCGCACCTCCCGTATCCGAAAGGGCATGACGATCACAAAGCTGACCGTATCGGATATGACGGCGCGGATCCGGATCGTTTTTTTCAACAAGCCCTATATCACAGATCAGCTGCACTATGGTGAGGATTATCTTTTCTACGGCTGTCTGCGCGAAGGCTACGGTCTGCAGATACAGAACCCGGACGTTGAGCCCGTCCGTGATGATAGGACCAAAACCGGTCGCATTCTGCCCATCTATCCGCTGACCGCAGGACTGACCAATTACCAGCTTTGCAGCTATGTGCAGCAGGCTGTTCGCTCCTGTCTTGCGCAACTACCCGAGATCCTCCCCGACTCCGTTCGGAAGCAATACGACCTTTGCGGCATCCGGGAAGCCTATGCTGCCATTCACGCGCCGAAGGATCACGAACAGCTCGCGCGTGCGCGTCGGCGGCTGATTTTTGAAGAGTTCTTTCTCTTCAGCGCCGGTCTGTCCATTCTTCGCAGCTCCCGGGAAAAACAGCTCGTCGAGCCGTGGGAAACGGCTGACCTCTCTTTGTTCCGTGCAGCCCTCCCCTACACGCTCACAGGTGCGCAGCAGCGTGCGATCCGCGATATTGCAGAAAGCCTTCGCACAGGCGTGCGCATGAACCGACTGGTGCAGGGCGACGTCGGCAGCGGTAAAACGGCTGTCGCCGCCGCAGCGGCCTTTCTTGCGCATCACGCGGGGTTCCAGACCGCATTTATGGCGCCGACGGAGATCCTTGCAGAGCAGCACGCAAAAACACTCGGGGCTCTTTTGGGGAAGCTCGATATCGAGGTCGTACTTCTCACCGGTGCTCTCTCCGCCCCGGAGCGAAGGTGGGTGCTTTCGCGCATTGAGGACGGTCACGCAGGTCTTGTTGTCGGTACACATGCGCTGCTTACAGACCGCGTTACATTCAAAAACCTCGGTCTCGTCATCACCGATGAGCAGCACCGCTTCGGCGTTGCACAGCGGGCTAAGCTTGCGGGAAAATCCGCAGCGCCGCATATGCTTTTCCTCTCCGCAACGCCCATCCCCCGTACGCTTGCGATGATCCTCTACGGCGATATGGCAGTCTCCGTACTGGACGAACTCCCGCCGGGGCGAAAAAAGATCGACACCTTTCTTGTCGATGAATCCAAACGCGAACGCGCGCACGCTTTTATTCGCGCGCAGGTCATGGCGGGACACCAGGTCTACGTTGTCTGTCCCGCAGTCGAAGATAACGAGGACTTCCCGCTCAAGTCGGCAGAGGTCTGGTCGGATCATCTGCAAAAGGAAGTCTTCCCCGACCTGCGTGTCGGGCTGATCCACGGAAGGCTCAGGAGCGAGGAAAAGGATCAGGTCATGCAGCGTTTCTCTCAGGGCGAGCTCGACATTCTCGTTGCCACGACTGTTATTGAGGTCGGCGTGGATGTTCCGAACGCCACGCTGATGGTCATTGAAAACGCGGAGCGCTTCGGTATGAGTCAGCTCCATCAGCTGCGCGGCAGAGTCGGACGCGGCGAGAGCCAATCCTACTGCATTCTCTTCTCCGACGCCAAAAACGAGGAGGCAAGAAAGCGTCTCAAGGCTCTGTGCGCATCGAACGACGGCTTCTATCTTGCGGAGCAGGACCTCGCCCTGCGCGGTCCGGGAGATTTCTTCGGAAGCAGACAGCACGGTCTTCCGCAGTTCCGCGTAGCCGACCTCCAGTTGGATATGAAGACTCTGCGGGAGGCACAGGATGCATCGGGCGTCCTTCAGTCCGAGGAGGTACTGCACGACCCCGCCTATGCTCCGCTTCTGGAGCGCATCAAGCAGCTCTTCCGCGAGAAAGGTGACATCTTCCAATAATCATTTTTTGCGGCGCATCGAAGCACAGATGCGCCGCATATTCTTTTTTGAGTCAATTGGAAAGGCGGGTATGGACTATGGCATCTTGCAGTTATTTTCTCGGCGCGAATACGGCGCGCGGTTTCTACTCCTGTCACAGCGATTTCTGCCGTCCGGAAAGCGGCGACTTTCTCTACGTCATTAAGGGCGGTCCGGGCTGCGGAAAATCCACCCTGATGCGAAAAATTGCGGCAGCAGCCGAAGCAGCGGGTATGGATGTGGAATACGCACTCTGCTCCGGCGACCCGGATTCCCTGGACGGGGTGTATCTTCCGCAATGCGGCATCGGCTTCACGGACGGAACGGCTCCGCACGTACAGGAGCCGCAGTACCCCGGAGTGTGCGGCGCATATCTTGACCTTGGAAGGTTTTACGATACGAAAGCGCTTCGGCCGATGCGGGAGGATTTTTTCCGCATCACACGGGCGTATCGGGACAAATACGCGGAGGCCTATGCGGCTCTGTCCGCGCTGAAACCCACGGTCTCGTCACCCGAGGTCAGGAAAACGAGAAAAATGCGGCGATTCCGCACCGCTGTTACCTGTAAGGGCGTTGTGACGCTTGATCCCGCAAAATTCCCCGACGAGGATGTTGTCTTCCTGCATCCGCTCCTGCCGGAGTACCGCGATCCGACGGATCGCCCGGTCGTTCTGCCCGACTGCAGCGAGGCGATCCGGGCTCTGCGTGCGGCGAAATCGCTTCATGACGATCTGGAAATGCTCTATCGGCCGCACCTGGATCTGGACGGTCTGGAGGAGGAAGCCGAAAGAATTATCAAAACACTCTTCTGAAAACGGTTGTCAGCGGGCAAAAAATGATGTAGAATGTCTTCGGAAAAGAATGCATTAGGAGGTAACATCATGAAGAAGCCTGTTGTTTTGATCGTTATGGACGGCGTTGGACGCGGTGACGGCGGAGCCGGCGATGCCGTAAAGCTCGCAAAAACCCCTACGCTCGACCGTCTGTTTGAAACCTGCCCCTACACCTGGCTGAAGGCGCACGGAACCGCCGTGGGTCTTCCGACGGATGAAGATATGGGCAACTCCGAAGTCGGACACAACGCACTCGGCTGCGGTCAGGTCTATTCGCAGGGCGCGAAGCTTGTCAACGAATCCATCGAAAGTGGATCGATCTATTCTTCCGCAGCATGGAACGCACT
>JAFVWG010000052.1 GCA_017501805.1 Oscillospiraceae bacterium | reverse complement strand
GGGCACGTACCACGTGCTGCACGGTGTGATCTCCCCGCTCAACCACGTCGGTCCGAACGACGTCCGCATCCGTGAGCTGCTGCTTCGGATGCAGGTGACGGATGTGCGCGAGGTCGTTATGGCGACCAACCCCGACACCGAGGGCGAAGCGACGGCGATGTACATTTCCCGTCTGCTGCGCCCGATGGGCGTGAAGGTGACGCGGCTTGCAAACGGCATCCCCGTGGGCAGTCAGCTGGAATACGCCGACGAGGTCACGCTGATCCGTGCGCTTGAGGGAAGAAGAGAGATATGAAAAAGACGGAAGCCGATGGCTTCCGTCTTTTTTGGTGATATTGCTTCGCAGTGATATTTGGCTTTGCCAAGTGATATGCGCTTCGCGCGTGATATTCGGCTGCGCCGAGTTGCGGTGTGCCTGCGGCACGGATTGGATGTTTTCCCTCTCAGTCACTTGCGGTGACAGCTCTGCCATAGGGAGAGCCGAGGGACGAAGGTGGTTTACGAGCCTTTTTTGGCGTTTGCTTTTTCGAGGAAGCGGTCTGCCTGAATGATGAAGCGCTCGTGCGTGCCTTCGCCGATCAGATCGACGGAATCCCGTGCGGTCACCTTGAAGCACAGACGGCGGCGGTCGATCTCGACCAGCTCCACCTCTGCGGTCACGCGGTCACCAAGGGGGGTGGCTGCCAGATGTGCGACATTCAGCTGTGTTCCGACGGTGGTGCAGCCCTCGTCGAGATAGGGGGCGACTGCCTCACACGCCGCTTTTTCCATCAGCGCGATCATATAGGGCGTTCCGAAGACCTGAAGATTTCCGCTTCCGGCGGATTTTGCCGTGTTTTCCTCGGTGACGACGGTTTCTGCCTTGCCGCGAATGCCGATTTTCAGTTCCATAAAATATCATCTCCTTGCTCCCCAGTATGCCACACGGAATGCGAAATGACAAGCGGTTTACAAAAAAAGGAAAGAGTGCTACAATGTAGGCAACTTAACGATAGGGGGCATTTTTGTGGAGAATCGGACGATCAACAACACGATGCTCTGCGACTTCTATGAGCTGACCATGGGAAACGGATACTTCAAAAAAGGGTATCGGGACAAGATCACCTATTTTGACGTTTTCTTCCGAAGTGTGCCGGACGGCGGCGGCTACGCGATCGCCGCGGGTCTGGAGCAGGTCGTGAAATACATACAGGACCTGCACTTTGAGGAGGAAGACATTGCCTATCTCCGCGGCAGAGGGATCTTTGACGAGGACTTTCTGGAGTATCTGCGGAATTTCCGCTTTACCGGTGATATTTACGCCGTGCCGGAGGGCACGGTCATCTTCCCGCGCGAGCCGATCCTGACCGTGCGCGCGCCCGCGATCGAGGCACAGCTGGTGGAGACCTTCATTCTGCTGTCCATCAACCATCAGAGTCTGATCGCGACCAAGGCCAACCGCGTGGTGCGGGCGGCGGACGGGCGCACCGTGCTGGAATTCGGCTCCCGCCGCGCACAGGGCGGCGACGGCGCGATCCTCGGCGCGAGAGCCGCCTACATCGGCGGCTGTGCGGGCACTGCCTGCACCGTCTCCGATCAGCTCTACGGCGTACCCGCCGCAGGCACGATGGCGCATTCGTGGGTGCAGATGTTCCCGACGCAGTACGAGGCGTTCAAGACCTACTGCGAGATCTATCCGAACAACCCTGTTCTGCTTGTGGACACCTACAACACGCTGAAGAGCGGTGTGCCCGACGCCATCCGCGTATTCAATGAAGTGCTCAAGCCCCGCGGGCTGACCAAGTGCGGCATCCGTCTCGACTCCGGCGATATGGCGTATCTCACGAACGAGGCGCGGAAAATGCTCGACGCCGCAGGCTGGGAGAGCTGCAAGATCTCCGTGTCGAACTCTCTGGACGAGTATATCATTCAGGATCTTCTTCGGCAGGGTGCGAAGATCGATATGTTCGGCGTGGGTGAGCGGCTCATCACCGCGCGTTCCGAGCCGGTCTTCGGCGGCGTGTATAAGCTGACCGCCATTGAGGATGAAAACGGCAATGTAGTGCCGAAGATCAAGATCAGCGAGAACACCGCGAAAATCACCAATCCGCACTTCAAGAAGCTCTACCGCCTCTACGGCAACGACACGGGAAAGGCCATCGCGGACTACCTCTGCGTCTACGACGAGACGGTGGACGACGGCAGGGATCTGACCATCTTCGACCCGGAGGCAACGTGGAAGGAGAAGACGGTGTACAACTTCACAGCCAAGGAGCTGCAGGTGCCCGTTTTCCGCAACGGCGAGCTGGTCTACAAGCTGCCCACTCTCCCGGAAATTCAGGCATACTGCCGCGAGCAGGTGGATACGCTCTGGGACGAGGTCAAGCGCTTCGACAACCCGCACAGCTATTATGTAGACCTTTCGCGCAAGCTCTGGGATATCAAATACGACCTGCTCAAAACCAACAGCAAATAAAACCGAATATTTTCTCGAAAAGGCACGGTTTTCCGTGCCTTTTTTTGCGCAGAGGCTTGATTTCCGCAGGGGTTTTGCGTAAGATAATCAAAGTGCTTTTCAGGAGGTGGCGATATGCCCATCGTACGTCACGCCCATATCAGACCGCATATCCACATCCGTACCATGCACCGCGCGAAGAACATAATGGATATGACAACGGGACCGTTTTTTCGAAAGATCCTGCGTTACACCGTTCCGATTATTCTGACAAGTCTGCTGCAGCTTTTGTTCAATGCGGCAGATCTCATCGTCGTGGGACAGACCTGCGGAGAGATCTATCTCGGCGCGGTCGGCGCGACGGGTTCGCTGGTCTCGCTGATCGTCAATTTCTTCATCGGACTTTCCGTCGGCGCGGGTGTCTGCATCGCGCAGAGCATCGGCTCCGGTGATGAAGAGGGCGTCCGGAAGACGCTCCACACGGCGGTTATGACGGCACTCTGCGCCGGCGCACTGCTGACAGTGATCGGCACACGCGGAGCGCACACGTTCCTCACGTGGATGGGAACGCCCGAGGAGGTCATCGACCTTTCCACCACCTACCTGACGATTTATTTTTCCGGCATCATCCCGATCCTGCTCTACAACTACTG
>JAFVWG010000051.1 GCA_017501805.1 Oscillospiraceae bacterium | reverse complement strand
TTTCTTTTGTCGGCGCCAAAAGAAAACGGTTCTTGTACTCCAAAAGAAAAGGCGCTTTGGAGGATCACGGAGGGTGCGGAAATAGCTTCGCGGCGCGCAAAACGTGAATTGTCTGTGCGTTATACTTCGCTGCCGCTTCTGCCGCCCCTGCGGAATTGCATACGGCTTTCGCACGGCGCCTTTGGCATTTCCAATCTTTGGCTGCAGCAGGCGGCTGTTTGGCTGCTGTGCAGTTCGGTGTGGATCGCATCAGCGGCAGCGGCGCTTGGGGTAGAGTCAATGCAAAGTTCGCTCGCCGGAGATAGAAGGATGCACCAAAGGACCATTGGCGATTTTTCTTTTGGGCATCCAAAACCCTTTTCTTTTTGTAAGAAAAAAGAAAAGCGGGTTTGGGAAACGGTTTCTTTTTTGATGGGAGATTCCAACGGTCAATCCGCTTTTCGGCGGATGTATTTACGATTTTTTGCCGCAGTTTTTCGGACAATCGGCGCAGCTGCCGCCGCAGCCGCCCCTGCCGCGCCGGACGGCGCGGATCGCAAGAAAGACCCACACGGCGAGCAGGACGAGACACAAAACGGTGATCCACATCGTCAGAGCACCTGCAGCAGCTGGTAAAGGGCGAACGACGCGAGCCACGCCACGCCGCACTGCCAGAGGACGACCACAGCCGTCCGCAGCCACGAGCGGAGCTCGCCCGCGATCGTGGAGATCGCGGCGATGCAGGGGGTGTAGAGCAGGGTGAAGACCAAAAATGCCAAAGCGCTCTTCGTGGAGAAGAGCAGCTCGGGCGACGCGCCGCCGAGCAGCACGTCCAGCGTGCTGACCACGGTCTCCTTGGCAACGAGCCCGGAGAAGAGCGCCGTTGCACAGCGCCAGTCGCCGAAGCCGAGCGGAGCGAAGATCGGCGCGATCAGCCGTCCGAGCGCGGCGAGCATACTTTCCGCGTTGTCCGAGACGACATTGAAGCGCAGATCGAAGGTCTGCAGAAACCAGATGACGATCGTCGAAAGGAAGATGACGGTGAAGGCTCTCTGCAGGAAATCCTTTGCCTTTTCCCACAGCAGCAGCCCCACGCTTTTGAGGCTCGGGAAGCGGTAGTTCGGAAGCTCCATCACGAAGGGGATGGGCTTTCCGCGGAATGCCGTCCGATTGAGCAGGAGCGCACAGAGGACGCCGACCACGATGCCGCCCACATACAGCCCGATCATCACGAGCGGACGGTAGCGCGGGAAAAACGCCGCGGTAAAGAAGGCGTAGATGGGGATCTTCGCCGAGCAGCTCATAAAGGGCGTGAGCAGGATCGTGAGCTTGCGGTCACGCTCCGAGGACAGGGTGCGCGTGGACATGATCGCGGGCACGGTGCAGCCGAAGCCGATGAGCATCGGGACGATGCTTTTGCCGGAAAGGCCGATGTGCCGCAGCAGCTTATCCATCACGAACGCCACGCGCGCCATATAGCCGGTGTCCTCTAGAACGGAGAGGAAGAAAAAGAGCGTGACGATGATCGGCAAAAACGAGAGCACGGCGCCCACGCCGCCGAAAACGCCGTCTATGACGAGGCTGTGGACAACGGGGTTGAGACCGTATGCCGCCAGCGCAGCATCCGCCAGCACGGTGATTTTGTCGATGCCGAGAGACAGCAGATCGGAAAGCCGCTGCCCGATCACGTTGAAGGTCAGCCAGAAGACCGCAAGCATTGCCGTGATGAAGATGGGGATCGCGAGGAAACGGTCGGTGAGCACGGCGTCGATCTTCACGCTGCGCAGATGCTCACGGCTCTCGCCCGGTTTGACGACCAGACGGCGGCAGATATCCTCGATGAAGGCGTAGCGCACGTCCGCGAGTGCGGCGTTGCGGTCCAGACCGTATTCCTGTTCCATCTGCACGACGGCGTGCTCGACCAGCTCCAGCTCGTTTTCGTCCAGCTGCAGCTGCTCCCGCACGTCCGGATCGCCCTCGATGAGCTTGATCGCGGAAAAGCGCAGCGGAAGCTCCGCCGCCGCGGCGTGGTCCTCGATATGGTGGCAGACCGCGTGGATGCAGCGGTGGATCGGCCCCTTGGGGCAGATGTCGTAGACCGTCGGCGCGCGGTGCTTCTGTGCGACGTCAACGGCGCGGGAGATCAGCTCGTCCACGCCCTGATTTTTTGCTGCGGCGATCGGAACGACCGGCATACCGAGCGCCTGTTCCAGACCCTCGATGTCGATGCTGCCGCCGTTCGCGCGCACCTCGTCCATCATATTGAGCGCGAGGATCATCGGGCGCTGCAGGGACATCAGCTGTGTCGTCAGATAGAGATTGCGTTCGAGATTCGTCGCATCCACGATGTTGATGATGCAGTCCGGCTTCTGCTTGAGCACGAAGTCGCGCGTGACGATCTCCTCCGCGGTATAGGGACGGATGGAGTAGATGCCGGGCAGGTCCGCCACGATGCAGTTTTTTCTGCCGCGCATTTCGCCCGTTTTCTGATCCACGGTGACGCCGGGGAAGTTGCCGACGTGCTGATTGGCGCCGGTGATCTGATTGAACAGCGTCGTTTTGCCGCAGTTTTGGTTTCCGACCAGAGCAAAGAGCATATTACGACACCTCCACCGTGATGCTCCGCGCGTCCTCGCGCCGAAGCGTCAGCGTGTAGCCGCGCAGGCGCAGCTCCATCGGATCGCCCATCGGGGCGATCTTTGTGACGGAGATCTCCGTGCGCGGGATCAGACCCATATCCAAAAGCCGAAGGCGCAGAACGCCCTCGCCGCCGACCGAGCGGATCACGCCGGATTGACCGACGGTCATTTCATCAAGTGTCATAAACGGCTCCCTCTTCCCCGAAGCAAGCGGCAAAATTCAGCAAAAACATTGCTTCCCGCCGCGTTTTTGTGGTACAATAAAAAAGATATCAGGTTTCCGCGGATGTGTCGGCGGACGGTTCCTGCTCCTGCTCGAAGTTGTCGAGATAGGCCGAAAACGGCTTGCGGAACAGACGCGCGGCGATGTTGGCAGCCACGGAGAAATACAGCAGAGTCCAGAGCGGACCGACCGCGCTGAAGTATCCGGGGTTGTAGAGCGTCAGCAGCAGCGGGAACAGATTGAAGACTCCGACGATCAGGCAGCGCAGAAACTGTGTGATAAGGATATACAGCGCGTTTTTCAGATATTCACGGCGCGTGGCGCCAAAGAGCGCGACCTGCGCGGGGATGTTCGAAAACAGAGCGCCGACCAGCAGCAGAAGGAACAAAAGTCCCAGCAGCAGCACGATCCGCATCGGGATGGCGTTGGCGTAGACGATGAGAAGCTCCCAGCCGAGGAGCGCCAGCAGGGCGAGCTCCAGAAGCCACAGGGGCGTCACCGTTTTGAACTCGGCGGCGAAGGTCTTGAAGAAGCGCTTGTAGATATTGCCGCGGTCGTCCAGAATATCGAACATGACCCGCTGCAGCGCGACTCTTGCGGCGCCGATGGTGATGATGGGAAGACACAGGATCAGAAAGAGCACGTTGAGGAAAATGTAATCCGCGACATGGCTCAGACCCTGTATGAGCTTGGAGTCCAAAGAGAACAGATTTTTCATAAAAAACGCCTCCGAATCGAGCAGAATATTCGTTTGGAGAATAGCATAAAACCGAGTTTTTTTCAAGTGGAGAGGGGCGAAACGTATGCAGACAGAACAGAACGGACAGCAGGTACACGGCAAGCGGCTGCTTACCTGGCTTTCCAAAACAACCGTCTTCTGGCTCTACTTTACGCTTTCGGCGGTCATTCTTGCGCTGGCGGCATTTACGCAGCTCGTCAGCAGCGCCCGCTACACAAGGGTGCTCACGGAAAATTATATGAAGCAGACGGAAAGCTCTTTCTACGAGCATTGCGACGCGTTTGCCGAATCCGTTATGGGAACGTACGGCGTCCCCACGGTCGTAGCGGAGAGCGTGGACTATGCAAATCTGCAGCGCATCGCCTCGGGACAGCTCCCGAAAACGGCGGGGGTGCTGGCCCTGAACGGCATCCGCAGCAGCTTTTCGACCCTTTTGGGAGGGCCTCCGAAGGTCGCCTGCACGGAGAGCTTTCTCTATCTTCCGTTTGCGGACGCGCTGTGCACCGCTTCGCGCATCTTTTCACAGGCGGAGCAGTGCTTTGAGGACTATCTCCTCTATGAGGGGATCTCCGCGGCGGAGCTGAAGCAGCGCCTGCAGACGGAGCAGATGATCTCCTATATCCCGGGCACGAAGGTCTCCGTCGGCGGCAAAGAGCCGGCGACCTGCGTCACCTTCCTGTTCCGCTCCTCCCGCGACGGCATCGTGATGGGGCTGGTGTTCCGGGAGGAGGACCTGCACACGGCGCTCCGCTTTTCCGAGCTGCCCGCCGACAGCTATCTGAACATTGCCGCCGCCGGGGACAGAACGATCTATTCCTGCGGCGAGGCGGTCAAGGGAGAAAGCTACCACGTGCTCACACGGTCCCTGCACGGCGTCGGCTGGACGGCGACCGTCGGTGTTCCGCACGCTTACTTTGACGAGCTGACACGTCCGACGCACACCTTCGCCGTGCTGCTGCTTGCGGTGACGATGTTTGTCGGTCTGGCGCTGTCCTTCCTGTTTTCCACCGCGGGCTCGCGCCCACTGCGGCGAATGCTCAGCGCCTATGCCGCCGGTGACGAGACGAGCGAACAGCGCAACGAGCTGATGCGCCTTGCGGAGCTGCTTGCAAGCTCCCACCTGCGGACGCAGGAGGTCAACCGTGTGCTTTCCTTCAACCTTTTGGTCCGCGTGTTCTCCGGCGGCGTGCTGACGCAGGAGGACGAGGCGCGGCTGCTGGAGTCCTATCCCATTCTGGACGCGCCCTGCCGCGTTGCCATCGTCCACACGGCGGTGCCGAACGAGGAATTTGAGCAGTCCGCCGTAACGGAGCTGCTGCGCGAGCATCTGCCCGAGAGCTTCGCCGCCGCGACGGTCAGCCGCCTCGAATCCGGCATCCTGCTGCCCGATGACGCGGACGCCCTGCACGAGCTTGCCGCCATTTTGGAGGGTGTGAACAGCCAGCTCGCGGTCGACGGTCTTTCTGCGCTCTGCGGCGTCAGCGCACCGTTTACGGGCGCGCACGGCGTTTACGCCGCCGTTCGTCAGGCGCGCTTCTCCGTGCCCATCCGCGAGACGAGCATCATTGAGGTCTTCTCCGCCGAGGAGAGCGGCGAGACGCGCCCGGGCGTGTTCTCCTGGCTCACGCACGAGAAGCTCTATCAGGCGATCATGAACAACGACGAGGAGGGTACGCTCACCTTCCTGCGCGGACTTGCCGCCGACCGGCACGCGCCGGGTGATGTGCGCGAGGTCTTCTACGGCATCCGCTTCGTGCTGCGCTCCACCGCGCGGGAGCTGAACCTGCCCCTGCCGGAGGCGGACTCGCTGGAATACCGCGAGGAGATGCGCGTCAAGGAGAACTTCCGACAGATGGAAGAGCTCGTGCGCGTGCTCTTCGATCGGATGCGTGCGCGGAAGGAGCTGGGCGCGGAAACGCTCTCGGAAAACATCGTTGCCTATGTCACCGAAAGCTTTGCAAATCCCGACCTCAGCGCGACGGAGATCTCCAACCGCTTCGCCCTGCCGATCAAGGCGGTCTATGCCGCCGTGCGCGAACAGACCGGGCAGAGCCTCGGCGACTATCTGACCGCCGTCCGTATGAAGGAGGCGGCGCGGCTGCTGTGCACCACGACCGACAGCGTGGATTCCGTCGCCGCCGCCTGCGGCTATACGGCGCAGTCGACCTTCTACCGCGTGTTCAAAAAATACTACGGCGAATCCCCGAACAAATACAGAAGCCTGCATTAAGAGAAAAACGGCGAAGAACGAAGGTTCTTCGCCGTTTCTGCGCACACCGTCCGTCTCAGAGGAGACCGGTAATGAAGATTTCCAGCCCGATGAAAACGAGGATCGCGCCGCCGAGGATGCTCGCCTTGCCCGCGAGCTTTGTTCCGAACTTTTTGCCGAGGAACAGACCGCCCATACAGATGAAAAAGGTGACAACGGCAATCACAAGGCAGGCGACCAGCGCGTGGATCGGGTCGTGGTCGGAGATGGTGAAGCCGACCGACAGCGCATCGATGGACGTGGCAACGCCCTGCATGAGCAGAGCGCCGAAGCCGACGGCGGGGGTTTCGGCATCCGAGCCGCTGTTTTTGATGCCCTCCGCGAGCATCTTGCCGCCGATATAGCCGAGCAGCGCCAGCGCGATCCACGGGATGCATTTCTCAAAGGCGCAGAAATGCTGTGCGATGGCAGACACACAGACCCAGCCGATCATCGGCATCGCAAACTGGAAGAAGGAAAACACGCCCGCGATGCCGCACATTCTCGGCTGCTTCATCGTCGGCTCGTTCAGTCCGTTCGCAAGGGAGACGGAGAAGGCGTCCATCGCCAGCCCCACGCCGAGCAGCGCGCTGTTGAAGAAAAACATAAAATTCCAACCCATGGTTTCGTCCTCTGCTTTCGTAAAAAAACCCGGGTACAGCCGCAATGCCATGCCCGAGGTCCGATCCGCACCATCATACCACGCAATGGGACAAATTACAAGCGTTTTCGACAGGCTTCGACAAAAGCCCGCCTTGCGGCGATGCGCCGCGTATGCTATACTGAACAGAAAAAAGGAGCGTGGACGGAGATGAAGCGAGTTCTGACAGTTCAGGATCTTTCCTGCGTGGGCAAATGCGCACTGGCCGTTGCGCTGCCGGTGCTTTCCGTGATGGGCGTGGAGGCCTGTCCCCTGCCGACCGCCGTGCTCAGCGCCCACACGATGTTCCCCGATGTCGCCATCCGCGATCTCACGGAGGAAATGCCGCGCTTCAGCGCGCACTGGCAGGCGCAGAAGATCCGCTTTGACGCGATCTGCACAGGCTATCTCGCGTCTGTCCGTCAGGTCGAGCTGACGGCGGAACTGTTCCGAACCTTCGGCGGCGAGGACGTGCGCATCATCGTCGATCCCGCGATGGCGGAAGGCGGAGCGCTCTACACCGGCTTTTCCCCCGATTTTCCCGATAAGATCGCCGCGCTCTGCGCGCAGGCGGATGTGATCACGCCGAACATCACCGAGGCGGCGCTGCTTACGCACAGGCCCTATCCCGGAGAGGACTGCGGCGCGGAGACGGCGATGGCGTTTGCACGGGAATTGACGGAAATGGGACCTGCATGCGCCGTTGTTACGGGCGTGCGTTTCCCCGATGGGCGGATCGGCGCGGTCGGCTACGACCGAAAGACCGGGAACGGCTTTGAAAAGGCTGCCGAGCGCGTGGGCGGCAAATATCACGCGACGGGCGATCTCTTCTCCGCCGCGCTCACGGGCGCGGTCGCGCGCGGGCTTTCGACCGAACGGGCGGTCTCGCTTGCGGCGGATTTTGTCTGCGAATGTCTGCGCCGCACTCCGCCGGAGCGGGAGGATGCTTACGGCCCCTGCTTCGAGACGGCGCTGCCGTGGCTGGCGGACGAACTGCAAACGCGCTGACGGCAAACTATGCAGAAAACTCCCACCGCTGCTGCGGTGGGAGTTTGTTTGTCGTTTGGCGGTTTTTCTTTCTGAAATTACGAAAGACGATAAAGACCCATTTTCTTTTGTCGCGCCAAAAGAAAACGGTTCTTGTACTCCAAAAGAAAAGGCGCATTGAAGGATCGCTGAGGGTGCGGAGGAAGCCTTGCGGCGCACAAAGATCGAATCGACTGCGCGTTATGCTTCGCTGACGCT
>JAFVWG010000050.1 GCA_017501805.1 Oscillospiraceae bacterium | reverse complement strand
CGCTCGTTCCCCTTCGGCTCGGACGGCAATTTCTCCAACGAACTGCTGATCAGCACGATCAACACCGACCTTGCAAACGACCTCGGAAACCTCGTCAGCCGTACCTGCGCGATGGTGCAGAAGTACTTCGGCGGCAAGCTGCCCGCCAAGCAGGAAGCCGACCCCGCGCTCGACGATGCGATGGTTGCGCTCTGCGAGGGACTGCGCGAACGCTATGAGGCGCAGATGGAGAAATACCAGTTCCAGAACGCCATCGCGGAGATCTTCACCGTTATCTCCCGCGCGAACAAGTATATTGATGAGACCACGCCGTGGCTGCTGGCAAAGGACGAAGCGAAGCGTCCGCGCCTTGCCCGCGTGATGTACAACCTGCTCGCGGCGATCCGCATCTGCGGCGCCCTGCTCACGCCCTTTATGCCCGAGACCGCCGCGGAGATCCGCAGCCGCATCGGTGCGGAGGCGTACGACTGGGACAGCCTTGCGGACTTCTTCGCCCTTCCGGCGGAGGCACAGGCCACCTGCGGCGATCCGCTCTTCCCGCGCATCGACGCGGAGAAGGAGCTGCAGGAGCTGGAGGCGATGCAGACTGTTTCCGCCGAGCCCGCTGTGGAGCTGGAGCCCTTTGAGACGGAACATGTGGACTTCGACACCTTCTGCAAGTCCGACTTCCGCGCGGTCAAGGTCAAGGAATGCGAGGCGGTCAAGAAGTCCGAAAAGCTTCTGCGCTTTACGCTGGACGACGGCACGGGCACGGACCGTCAGATCCTCTCCGGCATCCGCAAATGGTATGAGCCGGAGCAGCTTGTGGGCAAGACTCTGCTTGCCATCGTCAATCTGCCGCCGCGTAAAATGATGGGTATGGAATCCTGCGGTATGCTGATCTCCGCCGTACACAAGGTCGGCGGGGAGGAGAAGCTGAATCTGGTTATGCTGGATGACGCGATCCCCGCAGGTGCGAAAATGTGCTGACCGAATCGGGCGCACCGCAGGCAGCGGTGCGCCCGTATGCATTTGAGAAATCTTCGCCGAAAGGAGGCGCACAATATGGCAAAGGTCGTTGTCGGTCTGTCCGGCGGTGTGGACAGCGCGGTTGCCGCGTATCTGCTGAAGGAGCAGGGCTATGAGGTCATCGGCGCGATGCTTCACACGGGAGCGGACGACAGCCGCTGCAGCGAAGCGGAGGACGCACGGCGTTCCGCGGAGATCATCGGCATCCCTTTTTCTGAAGTCGACTGCGGCGCCGCTTTTGACGAACGGGTGATCCGCCCCTTTATCTGCGACTATCTGCACGGGCTGACGCCGAATCCCTGTGTCGTCTGCAATCGGGCGATCAAGTGGGATGGGCTGCTCGCGCACGCGAAAACGTTGGGCGCCGACTTGATTGCCACGGGGCACTACGCCTCAGTCGTGCGGCTCGAAAACGGAAGATACACCGTGCAGAAGGCACGGTTCGCGGAGAAGGATCAGACCTATATGCTCTGCCGTCTTTCGCAGGAGCAGCTTTCCGCGACCCTGATGCCGCTTGCCGCGTACAACAAGCAGCAGGTGCGCAGCATCGCGGAGAAGATCGGGCTTTCGGTCGCCGCCAAGCCGGACTCGCAGGAGATCTGCTTCATCCCGGACGGCGATTATGCCGCGTACATCGAGAAGCACGCCGACGCACCCATCCCCGGCGAGGGAAATTACATCGACGAGGACGGAAACGTGCTCGGAAAGCACCGGGGGATCATCCACTACACGGTCGGACAGCGCAAGCGCCTCGGCATCGCGCTCGGACGACCCGCATACATCAAGAAAATCATTCCCGAGACAAACGAGATCGTGCTGGGCGAGGCGGAAAACCTGCTGTGCACGTCGCTCGACTGCCGGGATATCAACTACCAGAGCATCCCGACCCCCGCGGCGGGAGAGACATTTACCTGTAAGGTGCGCGTCCGTTACCGCCACGCGGGAGAGAATGCCCGTGTCGATGTGCGGGAGGACGGATCGGTCCGCGTGACCTTTGATGCGCCCGTCCGTTTCGCCGCTCCGGGGCAGACCGCGGTATTCTACGATGAAAACGAATGCGTGCTCGGCGGCGGATTTATATCCGACGTGCGCTTCGGCGGCTGAGCGGGAGGTTTGACGATGAAAAAAACACTCTGCGCCGGACTTCCGGCGCTCGGGCTCTCCCTTTCGGAGGAGAAGATCCAAACGCTCCTTGCCTTCGGGACGGAGCTTCTGGAAAAAAATCAGGTGATGAACCTCACGGCGATCCGCGAGCCGGACGCCGTCGCGACGCTGCATTTTCTGGACTCGCTGACGCTGCTGTGCGCGGCGGAGCTTGCGGGAAAAAGCGTCGTTGACGTCGGCTGCGGAGCGGGCTTTCCCGGTGTGCCGCTGAAGATCGCGGAACCGTCGATCCGACTGACGCTGCTCGACTCGCTCGGAAAGCGTATGGCTTGGCTGCGCGAAACGCTTCCCACCCTCGGTGTGGAGGCGGAGGTCGTGACCGCGCGCGCGGAGGAATACGCCGCAGAGCAGCGGGAAGGATTTGACTTCTGCGTTTCCCGCGCCGTGGCGCGGCTGAATGTGCTTGCGGAGCTGTGTCTGCCGCTTGTGAAGGTCGGAGGACGCTTTCTTGCGATGAAGGGCGCGATGGCGGAGGAGGAACTGCGCGAAGCCGCGCACGCGATCGAAACGCTCGGCGGCAAGGTGCTGGAGGTGAAGCGCTACCCCGTGGGGGATGCGCAGCACGCAGTTGTCGTGGTGGAAAAAACGCGGCACACGCCGACCGCCTATCCGCGCATCTATGCCAAGATCAAGAAGAATCCGCTCTGAGGGAGGAACGACCTATGTTCGATGTAAAAAAGACGACTGCCGCCGTGGTTCGGTGGACGCGGGAGTTTTTTGAGGAAAACGGACCCGACTGCAACGCGATCATCGGCATTTCCGGCGGAAAGGACAGCTCCGTTGCCGCCGCGATCTGCGCCGCCGCGCTCGGAAAGGAACGCGTGATCGGCGTGCTGATGCCGAACGGCGAACAGAGCGACCTCGATATGGCGCAGCTTCTGGTCAGTCACCTCGGCATCCGCGCGGTGGAAGTGAATATCCGCGACGCCTATGAGGGCGCGCTGCATGCGCTGGAAAACGGGAAATACTATGAGGGGATGGAGAACATCACCGTCACGGAGCAGACGAAGGTCAATCTGCCGCCGCGCCTGCGGATGGCGATGCTTTACGCGGTCGGACAGAGTATGAACGGACGCGTGGCGAACACCTGCAACCTCTCCGAGGACTGGGTCGGCTACTCCACACGCTACGGCGACAGCGCCGGTGATTTCAGTCCGCTGTCACGGCTGACCGTGCAGGAGGTCAAGGCGATCGGGCGTGAGCTCGGACTGCCCGACGAGCTGGTGGACAAAGTCCCCTCGGACGGACTTTGCGGCAGAACGGACGAGGACAACCTCGGCTTTACCTACGCGGTGCTGGACCGCTATATCCGCGAAGGCGTCTGCGAGGACGAAGAGATCCGCGCGAAGATCGACGAAAAGCACCGCCGCAATCTCTTCAAGCTGCAGCTGATGCCCTGCTTCCCCTACACACCGGACTGAAACACGCGCCCGAAAGGAGCACGCTATGAACAAACTCACGAAGAGCCTTTTGATCGGAGCGGGCGTGGCAGCGACTGCCGCCGCCGCGTCCTACTTTACGACCAAGCTGCTGGTGAACGCAGCTGTGGAGCGCGAGGTCCCCGAGCCGCTCCGCAACGAGCGGATGCAGAACACGCTGACCGGCGGACCGTTTGCCGATGAGGAGGTCTGGCAGCGCATTGATGCCGCCGCGGAGATCCTGCAAAATGCGGAGCACGAGACGGTGGAGCTGACCGCCGATGACGGCGTGAAGCTGGTCGGTCATTGGTTTTGGCGTCCGAATGCCCGCCGCGTGATCGTTGCGATGCACGGCTGGCGCTCCGCGTGGTACCGCGACTTTGCGCTGAGTGCGCCCTTCTGGCTGGAGCACGGCTGCAGCGTTCTCTTTGCCGAGCAGCGCGGGCAGAATGCCAGCGGCGGCGACTATATCGGCTTCGGACTGACGGAGCGCTTCGACTGCCGCGACTGGACGCAGTGGGTCGACGACCGCTGCGGCGGCAGACTGCCGATCTACCTCTCCGGCATTTCGATGGGCGCGACGACGGTGCTGATGGCGGCGGGCGAGCCGCTTCCGAAGAACGTGCACGGAATTATGGCGGACTGCGGCTTTACCTCTCCGCAGGCGATTCTGAAGCACGTCTCGAACAACAATCTGCACATCGCCTACGGGCTGTACGGCGGTCTTGTCGAGCTGCTCTTCAAGCAGAAGCTTCAGCGCGCGGCGGACGAGTATTCCACGACCGAGGCGCTGGCAAACAACACCATTCCCGTGCTGTTTGTCCACGGTGCGAACGACCGCTTCGTTCCTGTGGAGATGACCTACGAAAACTACCGCGCCTGCGCGGGGAAGAAGCGTCTTCTCATCGTTCCGGGTGCGGAGCACGGTATGAGCTTCTGCGTGGAAGAAGAAAACTACAAAAACGCAGTGCTGTCGTTCTGGAAGGAATTCGACTGAGTCACCGATTGTCAAAGGAGAAAATTCTATGCTGTCAGCAAACAATTTGATGCAGCTTTTTCAAAGTATGATCTGGCTGCTCGCAGGTGTGGGCGTCTTTATTGTCGGTATGAATTTTATGAGCGGGGCCTTGGAAAAGTGCGCAGGATCCGGAATGAAGCGAATGCTTGAAAAAATCGGCAGCAACCGATTTTCGGGTGTTGGGATCGGCGCGGGCGTGACCGCGATGATCCAAAGCTCCTCTGCCACGACGGTCATAGTGATCGGTCTTGTGAATGCCGGCGTTATGACCTTGACACAGGCGACGCCTATTATTATGGGCGCAAATATCGGCACGACCGTCACGGGCCTTCTCATATCCCTGAAAAACGACTATTTCAATATGCTGATGTATGTCTCTGCATTTGCCGGCGTGATGATGGGCTTTTTCAAGAGCGAGAGGGTCAAGCTGGCGGGACTGCTCTGCAGCGGATTGGGTATGATCTTTGTCGGTCTGAACATTATGAGCAGCGAGCAGGCCTTCGGAAATCCGCTTGTGGAAACGCTTTTTACCGGCATTTTCGCGCGGATCGATTTTCCGCTTCTGCTGATTCTGATCGGAGTGGTCTTTACCGCGCTGCTCCAAAGCTCTTCGGCGGCGACGGGTGTTGTCATTACGCTGGTCGGTACGGAGATCCTTTCGTTGGAGCTGGCTCTGTTTATTATACTGGGTGCGAATATCGGCACCTGCGTGACCGCGCTGCTCGCTTCCGTGGGAGCGAATGCCAATTCAAAGCGTGTTGCCCTGATCCACTTTACCTTTAATACGATCGGAACTGCGTTGTTTGCCGCCGCGATCTGGATCTTCAGGGAGCAGACGGTGAGCCTTCTGGTCTCCCTGTTCCCCGGGAAGGATCCGATGTCGCTGCAGATGCGTGTGTCGGCATTCCACGTTGTATTTAATGTGACGACGACATGCATACTGCTACCGTTTGTGAAGCAGCTTGTTGCGTATTCCTGCAAAGTGATCAAAGACAAAAAAGAGGTGGGCGAATCGCTTTCGCTCAGATTTGTCGACGAGCGACTTCTTACGACTCCGACGATCGCGCTTGGGCAGGTCAAAAAAGAGATCGATTATATGATATCTCTGGTGGAGGACAATATATG
>JAFVWG010000049.1 GCA_017501805.1 Oscillospiraceae bacterium | reverse complement strand
GACCGCAGCGTTTCGCTGCGGTCTTGCCTTATTTTTATATATGTCGTGAAACGCGGGACAGATATGGCTTCCCCTTGAGGGGAAGCTGTCGCGAAGCGACTGATGAGGTGGAACGGTGCCGTACGAGAGTTCTTCCATCTGTGTGCGACAGCTCCGATAATTGGTCAACACCTCATCCACCGCAAGCGGTCCCCCTTCCCCTCGAGGGGAAGGCTTTTTGGTGCGGCGCGTGAAGAGTGAACAGAGAAAAGAGAATTGTGAAGAGTACAAAAAACGACAGCTTTGAAAGCTGTCGTTTTTTTGGCGGACAGGGTGGGATTCGAACCCACGGTACCCGTGAGGGTACACCTGATTTCGAGTCAGGGCCGTTATAACCACTTCGATACCTGTCCGTATGGCGTCCGCAGAAGCGAACGCAGTTATTATAGCAGAGGATTTCAACAAAATCAAGATAGCGGCGCATTGCGCGTCCATATTCTTTTCGGGACGACGGGGCTTGTCCCAACAAGCTTTGAGGAAGGGAAGCGCGGTTTACTGATCAAGCGCCTTTCGGAGCGTTTTCAGCGGTCTGCCGTACAATCCGTTCATCAGCACATAGTCGCTTCCAGTGCCGTGCACTAAACCGTAAAGCTCCGCGACCGGAAGGTCGAGCGCTTTGGAAATGAGCCGTGCGACAAAGCCGCGGGACGCGGGGGCGTCCTGCGTTCCGACCTCCTCCTCCGTTACCAGCTTGACATCGATCGCCGCGTCCGTGTAGTCATCGGGGTAGGAAAAGGGCTTGATGTCCAGCGCATCGTGCTTCAGCATACAGACGACCATTTTGATCGCCTGATATTTTGTGACGCTCTCCTCAGGTCGGAACGTGCCGTCGGGGAAGCCGATGATCACGCCCTCGCCGATGGAGCCCTCGATATGACCCACTGCCCAGTGCTCCTTCGGCACATCGGAAAAAAACGTTCCCAGGCCGGGGAAATCGGTCTTTTTCAGCGCGGTCATGATCATTTTTACGCACTGCGCGCGGGTGACGGTCTCCTCCAGACGGAAGCTGCCGTCCGGGAAGCCCTGCATAATGCCGTATTTCGCCAGATCCTGCGCCGCCTCCTCGGGCGTCAGCGCACAGCAGGTGGACGCCAGGAGCATCACGGCAAGGAATATGCAAAGAAGTTTTCTCATATCGATCACCTCAGACCTGTGCGCGCTCTGCGGCGCGGACAACGTGTTCGAGCAGGACGGCGCTGGTGAGAACGCCCACGCCGCCGGGTACGGGGGAGATCGCGGAGCAGATCGGCTCCGCCTCGGCAAAGCACACATCGCCGACGAGCTTTCCCGCTTGCGCATCCCAGTTCGTGCCGACGTCCAGCACGACCGCGCCGGGCTTCAGCCAGTCGCCGCGCACAAGCTCCTGCCTTCCGACGGCGGCGATGACAAGATCCGCCTCGCGGCAGACCGCAGGGATATCCTTTGTTTTGGTGTGGCAGACGGTGACGGTGGCGTTCCGTGCGATCAGAAGCATTGCGGCGGGCTTGCCGATGACGGTGCTGCGTCCGAGCACGACGGCGCGTTTGCCGGTGCAGTCGATGTTGTAGTAGTCCAGAAGGCGCATGCAGGACTCGGCGGTGCAGGGACGGAAGCCCGCGTCTCCGCCGCAGAAGGTCGCAGCGCTGCTGACGGGCGTGAGTCCGTCCACGTCCTTTTCGGGTGCGATCGAGGCGAAGAGCCTGTCCTGCAGATGTCTGAGATGCTTGGGCAGCGGCGTCATCGTGATGATGCCGTGCACGGATTTGTCTTCGTTCAGCTCCCGCAGGGCGGCGAAGAGCATTTCTTCGGTGCTGTCCTCCGGCAGGGTGACCGGGCGCAGAGCGAGACCGACATCCTCGCACGCGCGGCGGACGCCGCTGAGATAGCCCGCTGCGGAGGGATCTTCTCCCACGCGCAGGACGGCGAGGGTCGGCTGCACGGGCAGCTTTGCCATACGCTCTTTCAGCTCCGCGCGGAGCGCGGCAGCGACTTCTTTTCCGGAAATGATCATACGGTTTCTCCCTTCAGCTCCGCAACGATGCGCTGCAGCGTGGTCTCCGCCAGCGGCTCGTATTCACCCAGCAGAGCTTCCGCTTTTTCGCGGAGCGCGGCGGCCTCGGTCTTGTTCTGCAGGCTGCCGATGTTGATCCAGAGATTCATTGCCGCGCACTGCATCGCGGCGCGGCAGGCGGCAGCGCCGCAGGCAACGTCCGAGATCGCGAGCCTTGAGCCGATGCTGCCGAGCCGCGCGAGCAGCTTCGCCGCGGCGCAGCAAAGCTCCAGAATTTCCATCGGGGCTTTGCAGGCTTCGAGCGTTGCCGCTTCGAGGATCTCGGTGCGCTTGGGGTCGTCTTTCGGGATGCCGTAGGCGGCGGCAAGCGGCAAAAAGCCCTCGGCATCCGCCTGTGCTCCATCGAGCAGACGCAGGCGCAGCGCATCGCAGTTCTCACGCAAAAGCGTGACCTCTTCCTCCACGGCGGCATATTTCGGTTTTCCGACCGTGAGGTTCGCGACCATACAGCCGAGCGACGCACCGACCGCGCCCAGAAGCGCCGCCGCGCCGCCGCCGCCCGGAGTGGGCGCGGAGGAGGCGAGCACCTCGGTAAATTCCCGGCAGCTTCTCTGCATATCGTCCATGAAAGGCACTTCCTTCCGAATATTCATTGTTCGTCCCCATTATAGCCGAACAGTGCCCCGCTTGCAAGGAAAAACGCTCTTGCTTTTTGTCCGATTCTGCAATATACTCTTGGCAACAGGAGTAGAGCGCGACGCGTTAGCCGAAAGGCTTGCAGTACCGGCGGATGGGAGGTTGCCGCCGGGCGAAAGGACCTCCGTCCGCGATGTCGGTTCGCTTCCGCCTTGTTGTTAAAGCAGTCCCCGATTTCCTCCGGCTTCGGCTCCGGCTTGTCCTTTGCCGGATTCCTTGCCGTCAAAAATCGGTGGCTGCTGTTCGGCAATATCCTTTTCAACCTCCCTCATTTTTTGGAACGGGGGAATTTTTTATGCCTAAAAACAAGCTTTCCGTGCGCCGCATCGTGACCGATGCGGTCCTGATCGCGATCTGCTACGCGCTCAGCTTCCTGAGCATCAAGGCGTGGGTCATCGAGATCTCGTTCAAGTTCCTGCCGGTGCTGCTCGCGGCGCTGCTGTTCGGAACGGCGGACGGGCTTATCGTGGGTGCGCTCGGCGCGTTCGCGGAGCAGATGCTCTCCTACGGCTTTACGCCGACCACGCTGCTGTGGGTCCTGCCTGTCGCCGCCTACGGCGTTCTGACGGGACTCTGCCGCAAAAATCTCGCGGCGTCCGCTCTGCCCGCAAAGATCGTGCTGTTCGCCGCGATCGGCGTGGTCTGCTCGCTGCTGAACACCCTTGCGTTCTACGCGGACAGCAAGCTGTTCGGCTACTATACCTTTGAACTGATCGTCCTGAACGGCGGCTGGCGGCTGCTCAAGGACGCGATCCTGACCCCGGTGCTCGGCATCCTTGCGCTGGAGCTTGCGAAACGGCTTCGCCGCGCGGGTGTCGCCCGGGAGGTGTCGAGATGACCGGTGCGAAAGCGCTTGAATATATCTATTCCGTCTCGTGGAAGGGCAGCGTTCCCGGGCTGAGCCGCACGCAGGAGCTGCTGCGGCGGCTGGGAAATCCCGAAAAAACGCTTCGCTTCGTCCACGTCGCGGGTACGAACGGAAAGGGCTCGACCGCCGCGCTGCTGGACAACTGTCTGCGCAAAGCGGGCTATCGCACGGGTCTGTACACCTCGCCCCCGCTGCTGTGCTTCCACGAGCGGATGCGCATCAGCGGCGAGATGATCACGGACGAGGAGCTTGGCGAAATCACGGAAGAGATCCGCGCACAGGCGGAGATGATGGAGGACAAGCCCACGGAGTTTGAGCTGATCACCGTGGTCGCGCTGTGCTTCTTCGCGCGGCGAAAGGCGGAGATCGTCATCCTCGAGACCGGTATGGGCGGCGAGATGGACTCCACCAACGTCATCCCCTCGCCGGAGGCGGCGGTCATCTGCAACATCGGCTTCGATCACACGCAGTTCCTCGGCTCGACTCTGCCGGAGATCGCCTCCGCGAAGGCGGGCATCATCAAGCCCGGAACGACGGCGGTCTGCTATGAAGCCGCCGAGCCTGCGGTGGAGCAGGTCTACGCCGACCGCTGCAAGGCTGTCGGGGCGAAGCTTCGGATGGTGGATTTTTCCGCGCTCACCGCGCATTCGCGCACGCTGGAGGGGCAGGTCTTCTCCTTCGGAGAACGAAAGGAGCTGTGCCTCTCGCTGCTGGGAGAGCATCAGATCAAAAATGCCGCCGTTGCGCTGACCGTTCTGGACGCCCTGCGCGAGCGCGGCTGGAAGATTCCCGAGACGGCGATCCGCGAGGGTCTCGCGACCGCCGTCTGGCGCGGACGCTTTGAGCTCCTGCGCCGCGATCCGCTCTTCGTCATTGACGGCGGACACAATCCGCAGTGTCTTGACGCGCTCTCCAAAAATATTGACGATTATCTCGCGGGCATTCCGCTGACGGTGCTGATGGGTGTGCTTGCGGACAAGGACTACGCCGCCATGTACGCGCCTTTGCTCGCGCGGGCGCGGCATTTTGTGACGCTCACGCCCGACTCGCCCCGCGCGCTGGACGGCGATATCTTCGCCGAAGAGCTCCGCGCACTCGGTACGGAAGCGCAATTTGCCCCCGACGCCGAACAGGGCGTCGCACAGGCGGTGCGCATCGCCAAGGCCGACGGCGGCGCGGTGCTCGTCTGCGGCAGTCTGTATCTGCTCGGCGACGTCATCCGCGCGGTGGAAAAGCTCCTGCCGGAAGCATGAGAAGACAAGGAAAAAGCCTCCCGTTCGGGAGGCTTTTGTCCGCCTGCGGCGGTAGTTAAGAGTGAATAGTGAAGAGGGAATAGTTGTGGTGTGCCGGAGGCACGGATTGGATACCGCTGCGGCAGGCGGGCGATTGGTAATCGCGCCTACGGGTGCGCGGGGTGGAAGAGATCCCACGGGTAGGCGGCGGGGGGAGATTGTTCAAAGGACATCGGCTTGCCGGTTTTGGGGTGGCGGAAGCTGAGGCGGTGCGACCAGAGTGCCGCGGTGCAGTCCGGGTCTTTGGAGCCGTAGCGGATATCGCCGAGCAGCGGCAGCCCGCGCGAGGAGAACTGCACGCGGATCTGGTGTGTTCTGCCCGTGTAAAGCCGGACCTCGACGAGGCTGAGCGCCTGTCCGTCCTCGCGCGTGACCGTCTCCAGCAGCCGATAGGCGAGCTTTGCTTCGCGTACGCCTCTTCGCGGACGCTTGACGACGAAGGTCTTTCCCTGCGAGGCATCGCGGAAGAGAAGATCGGTCAGCGTGTCGGAAGTCTGTTCGGGAACGCCGCGCAGGACGGCAAGATATTCTTTATCCACCTCGCGGGCGGAGACCGCCCGGGCGAGGTGCGAGGCGGCTTCCTTTGTCCGCGCAAAGACCATCACGCCGCCGACGACGCGGTCGAGGCGGTGGACGGTGAAGATATCCTTTGACTCGCCGCGCGCGGCATAGTACGCCGAAAGCGCGTCCGGCAGGCTCTTCCCGCCCGGCTCGGAGAGCCAGCCCACGGGCTTGACGCAGACGACGAGCTGCCTGTCTTCATATAAAATATCCGGGGAAAACGCTTCCGTCACGCCGTCCACCTCCTGCTTTTTTCTCATTGTAGCACAACACGCCGCTTCCGAAAAGCGGCAAATTATTTTCAGCAAACCGGGCGACCCACCTTGACATTTTTCGCCATTCGGGATAAAATGGCAGAGACGCAAAGAGAAAGGGAGTGCAGCGCAATGTTGGTCATTTCTGTGAAAACCGCCGCAGGACGCCGTATTTCCGCTCTTGTTTCTTTTTTGAAGACGTGTTTCATTTGAGAATTGTTTTTTTGGGACAATTCTTTTTTTATGCGCCGAGAAAAAGAAACGCAAACGTGAAAGGAGTAGAAACATCATGAATCTGATCTATGGCATCAAAGACAAGCCCAAGTTCGCACAGCTGCTGGTCTTCGCTTTCCAGCAGGTCCTGGCGATCCTGGCAGCAACCATCGCCGTTCCCGCGATCGTCGGCAACGGTATGTCCGCTTCCGCGGCTCTGTTCGGCGCGGGCGTCGGCACCATCGTTTACCAGCTGTTCACCAAGTTCCGCAGCCCCGTGTTCCTGGGCTCTTCCTTCGCCTTCATCGGCTCGATGGTCGCGGCCTTCGCCGGTGCGACCTCCGCTTCCGCCGGTTTTGCGGGCATCATCCTCGGCGCTGTGTTTGCGGGCCTTGTGTACGTGGTCATCGCCGCGATCGTCAAGCTCGTGGGCGTTATGTGGATCAACAAGCTGATGCCTCCCGTGGTCATCGGCCCCACCGTTGCGCTCATCGGTCTGTCGCTTGCCGGCGCCGCCGTTAAGGACGTGTTCTCCTACGGTCCGCAGGACGGCAACGGTGCTTTCATCATGAGCGCTCCCGCATGGGCATCTCTGGTCTGCGCGCTGGTCACCCTGTTTGTGGTCATGATCACCTCCACCTACGGCAAGAAGATGATCAAGCTCATCCCCTTCATCATCGGCATCCTCGCCGGCTATGTTGTGGCTGCCATCTTCACCGTCTGCGGCATCCCCGTCATCGACTTCTCCGTGTTCCAGAACCTGCAGATCTTCGCTGTTCCGGAATTCTCCTTCCTTGCGGCGATGAAGGGTGTGCAGGAGATCAACGGCTCCTACATCGCCACCGTTGCGGTCGCATACGTCCCCGTTGCGTTCGTCGTGTTCGCCGAGCACATTGCCGACCACAAGAACCTCTCCAGCATCATCGGCAAGGAGCTGCTCGAAGATCCCGGTCTGCACCGCACCCTGCTCGGTGACGGCGTCGGCTCCATGGTCGGTGCGTTCTTCGGCGGCTGCCCGAACACCACCTACGGCGAGTCCGTCGGCTGTGTCGCGATCACCCGCAACGCTTCCGTTATCACCATCACCACTGCCGCTGTTATGTGCGTCATCATCTCCTTCTTCGGACCGTTCGTGGCCTTCCTGGATTCCATCCCCGGCTGCGTGATGGGCGGCGTTTGCGTCACCCTGTACGGCTTCATTGCGGTCTCCGGTCTGAAGATGATCCAGAAGGTCGACCTCGGTCAGGACAAGAACCTGTTCGTGGTTGCCTCCATCCTGATCCCCGGTATCGGCGGTATGGCTATGGCCATCGGCAAGGTCACTCTGACCGCCATCGCCTGCGCGCTGATCCTCGGCATCATCGCCAACCTGCTTCTCTCCAAGAAGGCTGCGGAGTAAGCTCTGAATCTCAAGATCCGACCTATGGGTTTTATAGGTCGGATCTTTTTTTGTGTGCCGCGGGACGGTGGATCAGATGCGATGGCGGGGGGAAAATATGCTTTTTTTGCGCGGCAAACAGTTTTTTGTTGAATTTTATTCAAAAGTGTTGTACAATCGGACGGTATACTGAGAAAAAGTTTACTTTTGACGGGAATACGAAATTCATCAATCCGGAGGAAAAGAAATGAACGGACAAACCCTTCAAATTTTGATCGCCATGGTCGTTTATATGGCTGTTGTTGTGATCATCGGTGTGCTGTTTGCAAAAAAAGCAAACAAGAGCTCGGAGAACTACTTCCTCGGCGGACGCTCACTGGGTCCCTGGGTGACGGCAATGAGCGCGGAGGCCTCCGATATGAGCGGATGGCTTCTGATGGGCCTTCCCGGCGTTGCCTACTGGTGCGGTCTTGCCGACGCGGCGTGGACGGCGATCGGTCTTGCCATCGGTACGTACTTCAACTGGCTGATCGTCTCGAAGAGACTCCGCAGATACAGCATCCGTGCGAACAATTCCATCACGCTGCCGGAGTTCTTCTCCAACAGATTCCGTGAAAACAAGAAGGTCATCATGACCCTCGCGGCGGTGTTCATCCTTGTCTTCTTCACGGTGTACGCGGCGAGCTGCTTCGTCACCTGCGGCAAGCTGTTCTCCACGCTGTTCGGTCTGCCCTATGTCTCGATGATGATCATCGGCGCGATCTTTGTCCTGCTGTACACGGCGCTCGGCGGCTTCCTCGCGGAGAGCGCGTCCGACTTTATGCAGGGCATCGTGATGATCGTTGCACTGGCCGTGATCGTTATCATCAGCACGGCGAGCGCCGGCGGCTTCGCCGCGGTCATCGAAAATGCAAGAGCGATCCCCGGCTTCCTCGACTTCTTCGGTCTTGCCACTCCGTCGCTCGACGCCGAGGGCGTGCAGATCGTTGAGGCCGGAAAGCCCGTGTTCGGCGCGGCTGCCGAATACGGCTGGCTGAGCATCTTCTCGATGCTTGCCTGGGGTCTCGGCTACTTCGGTATGCCGCAGGTCCTTCTGAGATTTATGGCGATCAGAAAAGAAGAAGAGCTGAAGCGCTCCAGACGGATCGCGATGATCTGGGTCGTCATCTCTCTGGCGGTCGCCGTGTTCATCGGCATTGTCGGCAGACAGCTGTACCCGACCGTCCATCTGACCTCCTCGGCTGCGGAGAGCATCTTCATCACGCTTGCGACCAGCTCGCTGCCTCCCATCCTGGCAGGCTTCGTGATGGCAGGCATTCTGGCGGCGACCATCAGCTCCTCCGACTCGTATCTGCTGATCGCGGCGTCCGCGTTCGCGAAGAACATCTATCAGGGCGTCTGCAGAAAGAACGCTACCGACAAGCAGGTTATGACGATGTCGAGAATCACCCTGCTCGTCATCGCGCTGATCGCGATGTTCATTGCGATGGATGAAAACAGCGTTATTTTCAACATCGTTTCCTTCGCGTGGGCGGGCTTCGGCGCGACCTTCGGTCCGATTATGCTGTTCTCCCTGTTCTGGAAGAGAACGAACCGTCCCGGTGCCATTGCCGGTATGGTCGGCGGCGCGGGAATGGTCTTCCTGTGGAAGCTGGTCATTTCGAAGCTGGGCGGCGTTTTCGCGATCTACGAGCTGCTTCCCGCGTTCATCTTCTCCTCGATCTGCATCGTTGCGGTGTCGCTTATGACTGCGCCTCCCGCGAAGGAGATCGAAGAAGACTTCGAGTTTGTGCGGAAGTAAGGCGGCTGCCCAAAAACCGCAAGGCAGAATATAGGCGGGCGTTTATGCCCGCACAACAAGATCTCCGCCGCGCAAAGAATTGCGTTCGGCGGAGATCCTGTCTGTAAATCGCTTTACTCTGCGCCGTTTTTTCGGTATCAACTCCGGGGCGAACGGCATCATCACCGCCATTGCCGCCGAAAAGGCGTATAAAATTTAAAACACAAGCCTCAGCAAACACCGCTTTTCGTTTGTTGAGGCTTTTTGTATCCGTCTGCATTTGGATATAGATTTTTTGCGCGGTTGTTGCTATACTGAAAAAACAGAAGCAAAAACGAAGCGGAGGTCTTTATGATGAAACGATTTTTCCGAAGCTTTTCCTGCCTTGCGCTGGTGTGCCTGCTCCTGCTGAGCAGCTTCGCCTTTGCCGCGGGAACGCCCACGATCGCGGTCGAGAGCAAGACCGTGCCCCTCGGTACGGAGAGCGTGACCCTGTCCGTGTCGATCGCGGACAACCCCGGACTTGCCGGTATGATGATCTCTCTGAAATACGACCCCGCGCTCAGACTGACGAAGGTCGAAAAGGGTACTGCGCTTTCCAAGCTCGCGTTCACGCCGGGCGGCGATCTGTCCGCGAATCCCTTCAAGGTGCTTTGGGATGCGCTGGAGGCCGACAGCAGCAACGGTGAATTCCTGCGTCTGACCTTCGCGCTGCCGAAGGTCGCGGGGCGTTACAGCGTGACGCCGACGATGCGCAAGGGCGAGACCTTTGACAACAATATGAACGACGTCGTGCCTGTCCTCACGCCCGCCGTCATCACCGTCGGCGACGGCGGCGCAGCGGTGCCCCCGGCGCCCGTCGCACCTGTCGTGCCGGTGACCCCTGCGGCTCCGGTCAACCCGTTCACGGACATAGCAAAGGGAACGTATTATTACGACGCGGTGCTGTGGGCGTATTCCCACGAACCGCAGGTCACGAACGGCACCTCGGCGGACAAGTTTTCTCCGGAGATGCTCTGCACGCGCGGACAGGTGGTCACCTTCCTCTGGCGTGCGCAGGGATGCCCCGAGCCGAAGAGCCTTGACAATCCCTTCAAGGATGTGGCGGCGGATGCGTGGTACTTCAAGCCCGTCCTCTGGGCGGTGGAAAACGGCATTACGATCGGCACTGCCGCAGACAAATTCTCGCCGGAACAGACCTGCTCCTACGCGCACGTGCTGACCTTCCTCCACCGCGCGGTGAAGAAGCCTGAGGCGAAGAGCGAGGCAGACAAGCTGTGGTATGACGAAGCGCTGAAATGGGCGTCGGACGGTAAGCTCATCGACGACACGGGTCTGGTGCGCACGCCCGATCCGATGAATGCCTGCCCGCGCGCCGATATCGTTACCTATCTCTACCGCAATTACAAGGAATGACCGAGCATCTGAGAGGAGTTTTTTATGATGAAGAAAATATTTGCCATCCTGCTTGCGGCGATGCTGATCGTCGGGATGCTCTCCGCCTGCGGCGAAGCCCCCGCGCAGAACACCGAGACAAAGCCCGATGCGGTCGTCGAGACCACCGAGCAGCCCGCCATTGAGACGGAGACAACGCAGGAAGAAACGCCCGCGGTGGACGACGCCGCGCTTCAGGACGCGATCAACAAGCTGACCGTTTCCCTCGTTTCGCCGACGGTCGAGGCGGGCACCGAAAGCGTGACCGTTCCCGTGAAGATCTCCGCCAACCCGGGACTTGCCGGTGCGTTCGTCACGGTGCAGTATGACGAAGCGCTGAAGCTGACCGACGTCAAGGCCGGCGGCGCGCTCGGCTCACTGACCTTTACCCCCGGCGGCGACCTTTCCGCAAACCCCTTCAACCTGCTCTGGGACGGACAGGATGCGGACACGTCGAACGGCGATATCGCGCTTCTGACCTTCGAGCTGCCGAAGGACGCGGGTGAATACAAGATCTCGCTCGGCGGCGATCCGCAGAGCTTCTACGACAATGAGCTGAAGGATGTTCCCGTCTCCTTCGCGGACGGCGGCATTACCGTGACCGCCAAGGGATAAACCGAAAAAGCGGGAGTGCGATGCACTCCCGCTTTTTGTTCGGATTTGCTGATTTTCCGCACTTGACAGGCGCGGTTTCGTGTGATACTATTTTATGGCTGATTTGCAGACGCGGGTGTAGTTCAATGGTAGAACCCCAGCCTTCCAAGCTGGTCGCGTGGGTTCGATTCCCATCACCCGCTCCATTTTCCGCAACTGCGGGAAAAATATGCGCCAGTAGCTCAGTTGGATAGAGCAACAGCCTTCTAAGCTGTGGGTCAGGGGTTCGAGTCCCTTCTGGCGTGCCAGCGGCTTTGGGCCGGAGCGTGCTGTGCGCGGTGAAAAGTGAAATACGGTGGGTGTAGCGTAGTTGGTTAACGCGTCAGATTGTGGCTCTGAAGACCGAGGGTTCGAGTCCCTTCACTCACCCCACTTTTTCTTTTTTCCGCCGATGTGCTGCTGCCCTTCGATGGGATGTGGTGAAGCGGTAACACAGCGGACTTTGACTCCGTCATTCGTAGGTTCGAATCCTGCCATCCCAGCCAAGTCGGAGTAAAGGTCTGCTTTGCTCCGACTTTATTTTTTTATGTAGCCATACTGCAAATGACCCGCTAGCTCAGCAGGCAGAGCAATTGCCTTTTAATCAATGGGTCTGGAGTTCGAATCTCCAGCGGGTCACCAAACAGAAATAATCCGAACTTTGTTCCAATCGGAACAGCGTTCGGATTTTCTGTTTCTCTAAGGGCTTTGTCAAAGTTCATGACCGGCGTTTTCACGTCTTTG
>JAFVWG010000048.1 GCA_017501805.1 Oscillospiraceae bacterium | reverse complement strand
CGGAATCGGCGGCAGCGCCCGAGGCGGAAAAGACGGTCAGCTCCGAACGCAGCTCCAGAACGCCGTTCAGGCGTTTTTTGTCATAGTGGTCGCTGTGCCTGTGTGTGAACAAAAAACCGCGCAGATGTTCAAAGGGAGCTTCGCCCGACGACATTTTCCTAAGCATATCCTCGGAAAGGCCGTCAAAGAGCGTGCGAAGACCGTTCGGCGTATCAACGGCAAGCGATGCCCGATCCGTCCGCAGAAGAAGCCCCGCGTTTGCAAGAAAGAGACATTCCACAGATCAGCCCTCCAGCATTGCAAGAAATTCCTGTTCGGAGAGGACCGTTACGCCCAGCTCCTGCGCCTTGCGCAGCTTGGAGCCTGCCGCCTCGCCCGCTACAACATAGCTCGTTTTCTTTGAGACGGAGGACGAAGCCTTGCCGCCGAGGCGTTCGATGCGCTCGGTCGCCTCATCACGGGTCATAAGTTCCAGCGCACCGGTCAGGACAAAGGTCAATCCCGCAAATTTAGCATCCACAGGCGCAATGCCGCAGCGGAAGTTGAGACCCGCATCACGCAGTTTTTCTATGAGATCGCGCGATTGCTGTCCTGCGAACCAGCGACAGACGTTCTCTGCCGTGATCTTTCCGATATCCGGCACCTCCATAAGCTGCTCTTCGGTCGCGGAAGCCAGAGTATCGAGGTCACCGAAATGCATCGCAAGCGCCTTCGCCGCCTTCTCTCCGACCTGAGCGATACCAAAGGCATAGAGGAGCTTGCTCAGATCCTTGTCTTTGCTCTCACGGATCGCGGCGATCAGATTTTTTGCTGATTTTGATTCGTGGGTTTCATCCTTGATCATCACCGGCGTGAGCTGCTCAACAGTCAGATCATAGAGATCCGCGGGCGTATGCAGCAGATCTTCGCGGATCAGTTTTTCAATGATCGCCGAACCGAGTCCGTCAATGCCCATCGCATCACGGGAAACGAAATGCATCAGATTTCTCACAAGCTGAGCCGGACATTCCGCACCGGTGCAGCGCACGGCTGCACCGTCCGGGTCACGGGCGACCGGAGCGCCGCAGACAGGACAGCTGTCGGGGAGGAAATACGGGCTTGTCCCGTCGGGACGTTTGGAAAAATCGACCTCAAGGATTTCGGGAATGATCTCCCCCGCCTTGCGGATCATAACGGTATCGCCGATGCGGATGTCGCGCTCGGAGATAAAATCCTGATTGTGCAGCGTCGCATTCGTCACGGTCGTCCCCGCAAGATGCACGGGTGCAACGACCGCCTTGGGCGTGAGGACGCCGGTTCTTCCGACCTGTACGACAATATCGCGGACAACGGTCGGCTTGATCTCCGGCGGGTACTTGTATGCCGCAGCCCAGCGCGGGAATTTCGCCGTGCTGCCGAGCTTTGTACGAAGTGCGAGGTCATTGACCTTAACAACAGCGCCGTCAATATCAAACGGAAGCAGATGCCGCTCTTCGTTGAGGCGTTCGATTTCGCTCACGATCTCCGAGGGTGCGGACAGCAGCTTGTAGGGAACGACCTTGAATTTCAGTGCTGCAAGTTTATCCAGTGTCTGCGCGTGCGTATCGAAGGAGACGCCGTCCGCCTCCTGCAAATTGAAGATCAGAATATCGAGTCCGCGCTCCGCTGCGATCTTTGGATCAAGCTGACGCAGGGAGCCGGCCGCGGCATTCCTCGGATTGGCAAACAGCGGCTTCCCCGCCTCTTCGCGCGAGGCGTTCAGTTTTTCAAAGACGCCGCGGGGCATAAAGACCTCACCCCGCACGACCAGGCGCGCGGGTGCGTCGGTCAGCTGCATCGGAATCGAGCGGATCGTTTTAAGATTCTCGGTCACGTCCTCACCGATCTGTCCGTCGCCGCGTGTTACACCGCGGTAAAAGACGCCGTTTCTGTACTCCAGACTCACGGAAAGGCCGTCCACCTTCGGTTCGACGGTAAAATCGATATCGAGGTCATTCCCGGTGATCCCGTCGAGAAAATCCCGAAGCTCCTCCACGGAAAAAACATCCGAAAGGCTCTCCATCGGAACGGTATGCTCGACCTTTTCGAACTGACTCAGCGCCTGACCGCCGACTCGTTTGGTCGGCGAAACGGGAGAGGCATACTGCGGATGCTCCTTTTCGAGATCCTCAAGCTCGCGCAGTTTCCGATCATAGTCGAAGTCCGTCATCGTTGGGTTGTCGAGGACATAGTATTCGTAATTCGCCCGCTCCAGCTCCTGCGTGAGCTGTTCGATCCGTGTTCTTACATCCATCTTCTTCACCAGCTTTTCTAAAGCGATCCCTGTCAGATTTTCTGCAGATAGCGTTCCGCGGTATTCGCCATCAATCGCTTTGTTCCGACATTATCAAATGCGATCTCCATCAGAGCATCATTGCCCATCGGAAGCACGGAAAGCACCATACCCTTGCCAAACGCCTTATGCTCGACCATATCGCCCTGCGAATATGCGACGGGCTTTTTCGCCGCAGGCTTGTCCGCGACAAGCGAAGAATAGTCGCGCTTCGGCTTGGGAGCAGCCTGCTCCCGCCGCGGTGCGGGAGCGGCTTTCGGTGCATTCAGATTCATCACGCAGGACGACGGCAGTTCCGCAAGGAAGCAGCTCGGACGGTTATAGCTCGTCCTGCCGTAGAGCATACGCCGCTGCGCATAGCTGATGGAGAGCGTCTTCATCGCGCGCGTGATGGCAACATAGCAAAGGCGGCGCTCTTCTTCAAGCTCGTCACGGTCGCTCATCGAAGCCGCGCCCGGGAAAAGCCCTTCTTCAAATCCGACCAGCATCACGTGCGGGAATTCCAGTCCCTTCGCGGCGTGCATCGTCATCATAACGACGGCGTTTGCATCCGGGTCGTACTGCTCGATATCCGTAAATAGCGAGACCTCTTCAAGGAAGCCCGCGAGGGTCGGCTCGTCCGCCTGCTCAACATAGTTGACGATGCTGGACTTCAGTTCGCGGATGCTGTCAAGGCGTGCAAGGCTCTCTTCATTCCCCTTTGCAAGCAGCATATCCTCATACCCGGTCATACGGATCAGCTGATCGTAGAAGTCCGGGAGCGTCTCCGTCTCAAGCAGCGCACGCGCGCTGTCGAGCATATTGCTGAACGCGGCAAGCTTTGCCGCCGCTCGCTCAAGGCTCGGATAGTTTTTTGCATCCCCCGCGATCTCAGAAAGGGATTTTCCTG
>JAFVWG010000047.1 GCA_017501805.1 Oscillospiraceae bacterium | reverse complement strand
GCACAGCGACCACTATGACAAAAAACGCCTGAACAGCGTACTGGAGCTGCGCTCGGACATGACCGTCTTTTCCGCCTCGGGCGCCGCTGCCGATTCCGGCGAATTATGGATCGATCCGTTCCACATTCGATTTTATACCGTTCCGCACAGCGGTGCGGAGTTCGCGGATGTCTTTCACCGCGTGTTTCTGATCGAAGCGGAAGGGAAGACGGTCTATGCAACGGGTGACGCCGACTGGGCACCCGAATGGCACGCGGAGCTCCTTCGGGATGTTCATCCCGATCTTGCCGTGTGGAATCCGAACGTCTTCACCCATCCCGAAAGCCGACCGCTTCTGAAACTTGCGAAGCGCAGTGTGATCAATCACCTTCCTCTGTTTTCCGAAGATCATCTTGGGATCGGCAGAAAGTGCAGATCGGTTCGCGAACGTATCGGAGCGGACTGGCCGGAAGTCCTCTTCGCGGATCGACCGGACTTCACGGTTTCATTCTGAATATGAAAAGAGAGCACGACAAGCTTCGTGCTCTCTTTTTATTCCTATACATCCAAATGCATCAGATCTTCCACCGTCTCGCGGCGGACAGCGATTTTTGCTGTTCCCTCGTGAAGCAGAACTACGGGCGGGCGGGGGATGCGGTTGTAGTTCGACGCCATTGAGTAGTTATACGCGCCTGTGGTACAGACCGCGACGATATCGCCGCGCCGGATCGAATCCGGGAAGGCTACATTCGGCTGGATAACGTCGCCGCTTTCACAGCAGCGTCCCACAAGGTCCGCCTTCATCACAGGCTCTTCCGTCAGCTTGTTCGCCGTCAGGCAGGTGTACTCTGAGCCGTAAAGCGCATAGCGGGGATTATCCGTCATTCCTCCGTCAACGGAGACGTAGTTCTTGTAACCGGGGATGGTTTTGACCGTTCCCACCGTGTAGAGGGTTAGCCCCGCGTCTGCTACGATGCTGCGTCCGGGCTCCATATAAATGACAGGCTCGGGAAGCGCAAGGCGCGTGCAGGTCTCACGAACGGTTCTTCCGACGTCCGCGATCTTTTCCGCAATGTCGATGCTTCCGTCGCGATCGGTATAGGGGACACCGTAGCCGCCGCCGAGGTTCAGCACAGAGGCAGTGTATCCGTGTTTTTTGCGGATCGCGGCAATGAACTCCAGCATAACGACCGCCGCACGCTCGAAAACATCCTCGGCAAAGACCTGTGAGCCAACGTGGCAGTGGAAGCCGAGAAGATTCACATGGGGCTGTGCGAGAGTGAAGACAACTGCCTGTTCGGCCTGTCCCGTTTCGATCGCAGAGCCGAATTTTGAGTCGACCTTTCCTGTGTTCACCGCTTCGTAGGTGTGCGTGTCAATACCCGGCGTGAGGCGAAGCAGGACCTTCTGCCGACGACCGAGCCTTGCGCTCTCCGCTTCAATGACACGGATCTCTTCGAGATTGTCCACGACGAAGCAGCCGATGCCTTTCTCGATGGCGTATCGGATGTCCTCGTCGGTTTTGTTGTTGCTGTGGAAGAAGAGCTTGTCCGCCGGGAAACCCGCGGAAAGCGCCGTACAAAGCTCACCGAGGGAGACAACGTCCGCGCCGAGTCCTTCCTCGTTCACGATGCGGTAGATCTGTCGGAAGGAGCATGCCTTGCTGGCGTAGAGGACTGTTGAACCGGGAGCAAAATTCGCTTCAAACGCTTCGCGGTAGATGCGGCATTTATGACGGATACGTTCTTCGTCCATCAGATACAGAGGCGTTCCGTACTCTGCGGCAAGGTGCGTTACATCCTGACCGGCAAAGGTAAGATGTCCCTGCTCGTTGACGGATAGATTTTCACAAACAAAGGTTTCGTTAGGCATACTTACAGCACCGTCGCTTTTGTTACAGAATCGTGGCCCGAAGCTCCTCGGGTGAAAGCGGGGAGAGATCCGCGGGAGCAATATCAAAGATCGTCTTGCAGCCGTGGTCTCCGCGTGCGGCAAGCTTTCCGACCGCACGGGCAAGGGCAACCAGCACACCTGCAGTGAACTCCGGATTGGAATCCAGTCTCAGTGAGAACTCGATCTGCTGATGGTGTTCACCGTTGAGCCCCGACTTTCCGGTACGAATGACCTTGCCGCCATGGGGAAGCGCCGCATGATCGCGCTTCAGCTCCTCCATCGTGATAAATGTGACAGTGGTATCGTAGTCGGCAAAGTAGTTCGGCATTGTTTTGATCGCCTGTTCGATTGCCGCAAGGTCTGCACCTTCTTCGGCAACGACATAGCATTCGCGGCTGTGCTTTTCGCGTGTGGTCAGGGTGGAGGCGGTACCCTTGCGGGCTGCTTCCATAGCTTCGGGAATGGGAACGGTGTACTGCCTTGCGTCCAGTACGCCGGGGATCCTGCGGATCGCATCGGAATGTCCCTGGCTGACGCCGCGTCCCCAGAAGGTGCAGTCGCTGCCCTCGGGCAGTACGCTCTGCGCATAGAGTCTTGCAAGGGAGAACAGACCCGGGTCCCAGCCGCCGGAAATGAGCGCCGTATTTCCGCCTTTTTTTGCAGCGGTGTCGACAGCGGCAAAGTGCTCCGGAATACGCGCGTGGGTATCGAAGCTGTCCACGACGTTAAAGCGCTCGGCAAGGGAGGGCGTCATATCGGGAAGATCCGTCGCGCTGCCGCCGCAGAGGATGATGACGTCGATCTCATCGCGATGCGCGTCGATCTCGTCCACGGGATAGACGGGGATCCCGGTCAGGGTTTGAACGCTCTTCGGGTCGCGTCGGGTAAAAACTCCGACCGCTTCCAGATCTTTTGTCTGCCGCAGAGCGGTCTCAACGCCGCGTCCGAGGTTTCCGTATCCGCAAATGGCAATTCGCATAATGAATCTCCCTTCCGAGTTCAATCGTGTAAAATATCCTGCATCGAATACATTCCGGCGGGCTTACCGCAGAGGAATTCCGCCGCCGCGAGCGCGCCTTCGGCAAACAGAGCGCGGCTGTGCGCCGTGTGCTTCAGCGCGATGGTCTGACTTGCCGTGCAGAGCAGCACTTCGTGCTCTCCGACAACATTACCCATTCGGAGAGAATGGACACCGATCTCGTTAGCTTCCCGCTTTCCGTGACCGCTTCTGCCGG
>JAFVWG010000046.1 GCA_017501805.1 Oscillospiraceae bacterium | reverse complement strand
ATGTGGAAGTAATTTCCATTTCCCAAAGTGACCAAAACGGGGCAGTCGAATGGCTGCCCCGTTTCAGTAATTTTCATTGACAGAAGCACCGCGATTTGGTAAAGTGATACCATAAACCGAGGCTTTACGCCTGAAATTTTGGGAGGATTTACTATGAAAAAACTCATCGCACTTCTCCTGTCCGCAGTTCTGCTGTTGTCCGCCGTTCCGATGGTGGGCGCCGCATCCTTCAAGGACTCCGCGGATGTCGCATTTATGAATGTCGAAGCCGTTGACATTATGTCCGACCTCAAGGTCGTCACCGGCTTCCCCGAGGGTGACTTCAAGCCCAACGACACGCTGACCCGCGCGCAGGCTGCGAAGATCCTCTGCTGCTGCGTGCTCGGCACGAAGGCTGCGGACGCTCTGGCTGCAGGCGGCTCCACCTTCACCGATGTTCCCGCCTCCCACTGGGCGAACAAATTCGTTGAGTACTGCGCCTCCAAGGGCATCGTCTCCGGCGTCGGCAACAATAAGTTCGACCCCAACGGCAAGCTCACCGGCTATGCCTTCGGCAAGATGCTGCTCGTCGCACTCGGCGCGGACGCTTCCAAGCTCACCGGCTCCGACTGGGACAAGAACACCAAGGACATGCTGATCGAAAAGCATCTCGACTTCGGCGTCTCCGTTGACAGCACCGAGATCAGCCGTCAGGACGCCTGCCATCTCGCGCTGAACGCTCTGTTCAACGGCGAGGGGACCGATGTCACGAGCACGCTGGCTTACAATGCCTTCTATGTGATCCGCACCGCTGCCACGTCCACCGACTCCAAGAAGTATAAGCGCCCCCGTACCGTCTATACCAGCAGTGAGGAAGGCGCATACTGGAAGGGCAACGACAAGACCGTCACCTCCACCCCCGTCTTCTTCCAGAAGACCGGTTCCGTCGGTGGCGCTGACCTTGCCAAGTATCTCGGCGTGGAAGAGATCACGCCCGATCAGATAACCATCGTCCGTAACGGCGCCACCGCTTCCAAGCCGAAGAGCACCAACATCAGCCTCGACAGCACCAAGAACCACACCTTCACCGGCAACGGCATCCGTCTGGAAGTCTACCACGCGGCCGATACCGGCAAATACACCTTCATCCACCTGTGGTACACCCCGTGGAAGATCACGGATGTCACCCCCGCCACCTACTACGCCGACGGCACCGTCGACAAGCAGGGCTCCGTCACCTTCGACAACGGCAAGTCCCTCAAGACCAACGACTTCACCAAGGATGACATCGGCACCTACGCGCTGACCTACTCCACCGGCTCGTCGATCTCCAAGATCACCACGCCCGTCGAAGTCTTCCGCAGCGAGATCGTCACCGGCAAGCTCGAAAAGCACAGCGAAAAGACCGGTCTTACCATTGACGGCAGAGAGTATTTGTATCCGTACCGCGTTCCCGACAACAGCGGCATGAAGACCTACATCAAGGACGGCGGCGCCATCGGTGATACCGTCAATCTGCTGGTTTCGGACGACGGCTATGCCGTCGCTCTCTGGAAATAACTCCGGAGCTCCCAAAACAGCGATCAAAACAGGGGCAGTTGAAAAACTGCCCCTATTTCAATATTGTTCACATTTTTTTCGTTGACAGGAAGGTTTTATTTTGGTAAAGTGATACCATAAACTGAGGCTTTACGCCTGAAATTTTGGGAGGATTTACTATGAAAAAACTCATCGCACTTCTCCTGTCCGCGATCATGCTGCTGTCCGCCATCCCGATGGTCGGAGCCGCATCCTTCAAGGACTCCGCGGACATCTCGTTCATGAACATCTCCGCCGTTGACATTATGTCCGATCTCAAGGTCGTCACCGGCTTCCCCGAAGGCGACTTCAAGCCCAACGACACGCTGACCCGTGCCCAGGCTGCGAAGATCCTCTGCTGCGTTGCTCTCGGCAATGCAAACGCGGACGCTCTGGCCGCCGGCGGCAGCACCTTCACCGACGTCCCCGCTTCCCACTGGGCGAACAAGTTCGTCGAGTACTGCGCTTCCAAGGGCATCGTCTCCGGCGTCGGCAACAATAAGTTTGACCCCAACGGCAAGCTCACCGGCTACGCCTTCGGCAAGATGCTCCTCGTCGCCCTCGGCGCCGATGCTTCCGCCTTTGCGGGCTCCGGCTGGGACAAGGCCGTTAAGGACCAGCTCTTTGCAAAGCACCTCGACTACGGCGTTGAAGTCACCGGCAAGCAGCTCAGCCGTCAGGACGCCTGCCGTCTTGCGCTGAACGCTCTGTTCGACGGCGAAGCCGAAGACCCGATGAACACTCTGGCTTACAAGTCCTTCGGCGTCATCCGCAATGCCGCCAAGACCTCCAACACCAAGTTCTACAAGCGCCCGCGCACCACCTACACCAGCAATGACGACAGCGCTTACTGGGAAGGCACCACGAAGACCGTTGACGCTTCCCCCATCTTCTTCAAGAAGACCGGTGCTGTCAAGGGCGGCGCGTATGTTGACGCCATCGGCGTGGAAGAGATCGGTCCCGACCAGCTCACCGCCATCCGCAACGGCGCTACCGCCTCCAAGATGGAAGACACCCGTCTCAAGACCGGCGTCACCAAGAACTACACCTTCACCGGCAACGGCGTCCGTCTGGAAGGCTACTACGCTGCCGATACCGGCAGGTTCACCACGATCCACCTGTGGTATGTCCCCTGGAAGATCCAGACTGTCGTTCCCGCCTCCATCGGCGAGGACGGCACCGTCGAGACTCCGGGCATCGTGATGTTCGACAACGGCAAGACCATCGAGAGCAACGACTTCACCGAAGCCGACGTCGGCACCTACGCGCTGACCTACTCCACCGGTAAGTCCAGAAGCAAGCCGACCACTCCCGTCGAGATCTTCCGCGGCGAGATCGTCACCGGCACGCTCGACGCGCTCAACCCGAAGAAGAGCCTCAAAGTTGCGGGCAAGACCTACAAGTTCCCGTATATGCTCACCGACAACAGCGGTATGAAGAAATACCTCGAAAACGGCGGCGCCATCGGCGATACTGTCAATCTGCTGGTTTCGGACGACGGCTTCGCCATCGCCCTCTGGAAGTAATTCCGGACCGTACAAAAACCCAAAGCTCGGGGCAGTCGAAAGGCTGCCCCGAGCCCTTTTATTTACAGATTATTAACGACAGTGCTTTTATAATTTGATAAAGTAAAAGCGTAAGCAGCAGCTTTATGCCGAAGTTTTTTCGGGGAGGGATCATTATGTTATGAAATAATCGGCCGCATTCGCCCTCGGAACGGCAGAAGACTGTTGCTCGCGCATTTCTTTCCGCAAAAATCAAACTCGTTATTGACACAATTCACATAATTTGATAAAGTTTATGGTACAGGCTTTTCTGTAAAACCACTCTCAAATCAGGAGGAAAATCACCATGAAAAAACTTATCGCACTTCTCCTGTCCGCGGTCATGCTGCTGTCTGCCATCCCCATGGTAGGCGCCGCGTCCTTCAAGGACTCTGCGGACGTCACCGTTATCAACGCCGAAGCCGTTGATATCATGTCCGACCTCAAGGTCGTCGCCGGTTTCCCCGAAGGCGACTTCAAGCCCAACGACACGCTGACCCGTGCGCAGGCTGCGAAGATCCTCTGCTGCGTGATGCTCGGCACGAAGGCTGCGGACGCTCTGGCTCCCGCCGGCCCCACCTTCTCCGACGTTCCCGCCTATCACTGGGCGAACAAGTTCGTTGAATACTGCGCTTCCAAGGGCGTCGTCTCCGGCGTCGGCAGCGGCAAGTTTGACCCCAACGGCAAGCTCACCGGCAACGCGTTCGGCAAGATGCTTCTCGTCGCCCTCGGCGCTGACGCTTCCAAGCTCACCGGTGTGGGCTGGGACAAGAACACTCAGGAGCAGCTGAAGGAAAAGCGCATCGACCTCGGCGTTAAAGTCACCGGCGATGAGCTCAGCCGTCAGGATGCCTGCCATCTCGCGCTGAACGCTCTGTTCCACGGCGAGCAGGCCGACGTCGAAGGCACTCTGGCTTACAGAGCCTTCGGTGTGGTCCGCGCTTCCGCCGGCAACAATGCAGCCCTCTACAAGCGCCCCCTCGTCAAGTACACCAGCAACGACGGCGATGAGTACTGGGAAGGCAGCGACAAGCAGATCACCGCTTCCCCCGCCTTCTTCAGCAAGTCCGGCCAGGTCAAGTCCGCAACCCTTCTCAAGGCCCTCGGCGTGAGTGACATTGAACCCGAGCAGCTCATCGTGATGCGCAACGGTGTCAAGGCGTCTGCCACCAAGAACCCCGTCTCCTCGACCAAGAACATCGCCTACACCTACGGCGGTCATCAGTTCGAGTGCTACTACGCCCCCGACACCGACAAGTACACCTTTGTCATTCTGTGGCAGTACGGCTACAAGATCTCTGCCGTTACCCCCGCCGTCTTCTACTCCGACGGCACTGTCGAGACTCCGGGCGTTGTCTCCTTTGAGAACGGCTTCAGCTGCGAGTCCAACGACTTCACCGAAGCTGATGTCGGCACCTACGCCAGCGTTTACGTAATGGGCTCCAGCTCTCTCCACAAGCCCACCAAGGCGGTCGCAGCCTACAAGGCCAAGAACGTCACGGGCAAGCTCACCGCGTACAACGCCAAGAAGAGCTCCCTCGCCATCGACGGCACGACCTACAAGATGGCAAGCTGGTACGACAAGAACAGCACCATCAGAAAGTACATCGATAACGGCGGCGCCATCGGCGACGAAGTGGGCATCGTGCTCAACAGCGACAACCTCATCGTCGCTCTGTGGAAAGTCTGATCATTCTTCCCGCATCATAACGACCGGAGCAGCCCTCGGGCTGCTCCGGTTTTCTGTTTCGGCAGGATTGCTATTGACAGATTTCTCATAAATTGATAAAGTAGTAAAAGGAATAAAATCGCAACCTGTCTGTATTCCATTTTGCATGTATCGCTGGAGGGATTCTCATGAAAAAACTGCTCGCTCTTCTTCTGTCGGTGGTTCTGCTCCTGTCCGTGCTCCCCATGGCAGGCGCCGCATCCTTTGCGGACTCCGCGGAAGTCACCAACTTCAATGCAGAAGCCGTTGACGTAATGTCCGATCTCAAGATCATCGCCGGCTTCCCCGAGGGCGACTTTCAGCCCAACGAAACGCTGACCCGCGCACAGGCGGCAAAGATCCTCTGCTGCATCGTGCTCGGCACGAAGGCTGCGGAAGAACTCGCTCCCGCAGGTCCCACCTTCTCCGACGTTCCCGCCTGGCATTGGGCAAACAAATACATCGAATTCTGCGCCTCCAGGGACATCGTCGCCGGCGAAGGCGACGGCGAATTCGATCCCAACGGAACGCTCTCCGGCACAGCCTTCGGCAAGATGCTTCTCGTCGCGATCGGCGAAAATGGTGAAGATTTCACCGGCGACAACTGGGAAGACGCCGTCAAGGAGAAGGTGCACGAAAAGCATCTGGACTACGGCGTTGCCGTCTCCGAGGAAGAGATCACCCGTCAGGACGCCGCGCATCTCGCGCTGAACGCTATGTTCTGCGGCGAAAGGATCGACCCCGCCGATACCCTTGCCTATAAGGCCTTCAAAGTCACCCGCACCTCCGCGGGCAACAATCCCGATCGCTACAACCGCCCCTATATCAAGTACTACAGCATGGACAGCGACGCCTACTGGGCAGGCAATGCAAAGATCCTCGCAGCCTCCCCGGTCTTCGTTCAGAAATCCGCCGCGATCAAGGGCGGCGATTTGGTCGAGAAGCTCGGCGAGACCGAAATCAATGGTGACCGCATCATCCAGTTCATCAACGGTGCCAAGCAAAAAAAGCTGGCAACTACCAACCTGAAAGAGGACAGCACGAAGTCCTTCTCCAACACCGTCAACGGCGTTGAGACCGAGGTCTACTATCTCGCCGACGCGGACGTGTACACGGTCATCCAGCGCTATCAGTTCGCCCAGAAGATCTCTGCGGTCACCCCCGCCGTCCTCAATGAAGACGGCTCGGTCGCGACTCCGGGCAAGGTCTTCTTCGAAAACGGCTGGAGCTGCGAGTCCAACGAGTTCACCGAGGAAGATATCGGCAACTACGCCTGCATCTACGCCTTCGCACCGACCACCGCCAGCCGGCCGGACCGTGCGGTCGAAGCTTATAAGGGCAAGATCGTCAGCGGCAAGCTCGCGAAGTACGATGTGAAGAAGGGCGCCACCATCGGCAAGAAGACCTATAAATACTCCAGCCGCTACGGCGCCGGCGCCAATGCAAAAACCTACCTCGAAGACGGCGGTGCAGTCGGTGACGAAGTGAACATTCTGCTCTCCAACGACAACTTCATCATGGCCATCTGGAAGCAGCCGGCAGCCGCAGCAGCCCCTGCGGAAAAATAAAAACAATGTGTGAAAAGCACCGCCGTACGGCGGTGCTTTTCTTGACAT
>JAFVWG010000045.1 GCA_017501805.1 Oscillospiraceae bacterium | reverse complement strand
TTTCTCGGCTGCAGCGCGGTCGGCTTTACCGCCGCTTCCGAATTAAAACGCGAACAGGATCTGCTCCGCGCTTTTACCGCTTCGCTCGCGCTCCTTCGCTTTGAGATCGGTTATCGGGCGCGCTCGCTTCCGGAGATCTTCAGCAAAGCATCTCAGAGCGCCCCGGAGCCCTTGAGCGGCTTTTTTTGCGGTCTTGCAGGAACAGTCTCGGAATCTCCGGGAGAAAACCTCTCGGCGCATATAAAGGCTTCTCTTCTGTCTTCAGGGACGCTCCCAAAACCGATCTGCGAGGCGCTTGAATATCTCGGTGGATCGCTCGGCGGAACGGATACGGAGACACAGCTCCATACGATCTCGCTGTGTGAAAATATGATCAGCACGGCAGAGCGGGAGCTTCATAAAGAATTTTGTCAGCGGGGCAGGGCGCGCAGAACGCTCGGCGTCTGTGCGGGCGCTGTGCTCGCGATCCTGTTTTTGTAGGTGAGATATGGAAATTGATCTTGTATTTCGCATAGCGGCAGTCGGTATCATTGTCGCGATTTTGGACCAGGTCCTGCGTCGGACGGGACGTGAAGATATTGCACTCGTGACGACCCTCGCGGGACTTGCTGTCGTTCTTTTGATCGTCGCGCGTGAGATATCCGATCTTTTCTCCACCGTCAAAACGCTTTTCGGTTTCTGATGAGCACGGTGTTTCGTCTGTTTGCGATCGGCATTTTTGCCGTGATCGCAAGCGCGGCTGTCCGTTCGTTCAAAAGTGCGCTTGCTCCGGCGGTCGCGCTGGCGGCAGCCGCAGTCCTGTCGCTTCTGGGACTGCGCATTCTCGATCCCGTTCTCCGATATCTGCAGACGATGCGCAGCGCGGCAGGGATCGATCCTGCGGTCTTTGCGCCGCTGCTGCGAGTAGGCTGCATCGGCATTATAACAGAGCTGACCTCCTCCTTCTGCGCGGAGACGGGGGAACTTTCGATCGGTCGTGTTCTGGAGTTCGGGGGCTGCGCCGCGTCGCTTTGCGCTTTACTGCCTTTGCTTGAGAGCATTACCGAGTCGCTGAGACCTTATCTGGGAGGATAGTGTGAAAAAACTGCTGCTTTTGTTGCTGGCCGTATCGCTTTGCACGGGCGCGATCCGGGCTCTTGATGCGGACAGACCGGAGGAGGAGAAGCTGCGCCGTGCGCTTCCCGCGCAGGCGAGGGATCTGCTCTCCACCGACCGACCGGATGACTCCGTTTTCTCCCGCTCCGGCGCCCTGCTTCGAGGCGGTATCCGTGAAGCGGAGAAAGCTCTCCCCACAGCGCTTCGCTCTTCCGTCCGCATTCTGCTGATTACGGCGATCTGCTGCGCCGTGCGCTCTCTTGGGCTAAGACATTCGGCATCGGCACTCTCCCTTGCCGGCACTGCCGCGATCACAGCCTGTTTTGCGGGAGACCTCGGTGTTATGCTGGATCTGGGACAGAGAACCATTGCGGAACTGTCCGATTTTTCCAAGCTTCTCATTCCAACGATGGCAAGCGCCTCGGCTCTTGCGGGCGCAGTCTCCTCGTCAGCGGCGATCGGCTCTCTGACTATGGTGCTGATGCAGCTGTTTGTACAGCTTTTGGAAACCATCGTGATCCCATTGAGCGGTGTTTATGTGGCTCTGTGTACAGCGGCGTCGGGACTGGCGCAGGAAAATCTGCACGGTCTTGCCTCTGCGGCGGGAGGTGTGATGAAGCACTCTGTCCGTACGATCCTTTTTCTTTTCACAGCCTATCTGTCCCTGACGGGCATCCTGTCGGAAAGCACGGACGCCGTCGCGATGCGAACGGCGAAATTCACCGTTTCCGCCGCTGTTCCCGTGGCGGGAAACGTGCTTTCCGAGGCTTCTTCCTCCATTCTCTCCGGTGCAAAAATTCTGCAGAACTCCATAGGCATATTCGGTATGCTCGGTGTGCTGGCAATTTTGATCGTACCGTTTGCAAGGCTGGGACTGCAGTATTTACTGCTGCAATTTACCGGATTTTGCTGTGCCGCGCTCGGCGGCTCGGAGGAGGGGAAGCTCGTGCAGAAGCTGTCCTTCGCGATGGGCTGTCTCGCTGCTGCAACGGCAGGCTGTGCCGTGATGGTCCTGATCTCCTGCGTTTGTTTTCTGCGTTTGAGGGTGCTGTGATGGACGAGCTTCGGAACTATCTTTTCCGCGTTGTCAGCATCTGCACGGCAACGGCGCTTGCGCGCGGGATCGTTCGGACAGGCACGGCACGAAAGGTCATGGAGCTGACCTGCGGACTTCTCATTCTGCTGACGATCCTGCGTCCGCTTGCAAAGCTCGACATCGGTGCGCTTTCCGCATCGATCGGAAGGCTTATCACACAGACACAGATCACAGATCGGGAAGACCGTGCCTATCACGCAAGGAACACGGCGGAGATCATAAAGGAAAAAACCGAAGCATATATTTGGGACAAAGCATCCGAAGAAAATTTCAAACCGACGGAAGTCTCGGTGGAGGTGAGTTTCGGCGGCACATATCCGTATGCCTCCGGCGTTCTGATCGGAGGTCCGTATACCGAGCTGCAGAAAAAACGCATCGGCAGTTGGATCGAGACAATGCTTGCGATACCGGAGGACAGACAGCAATGGCGTTGGAGCAAAAGCTGAACAGGGGCACGTTTGAGATAAAGACAGTGCTTGCCCTGTTAAAAAAATATCGATATGCCTTATGGGTCGCGGCATTGGGCTTCATTTTGCTGATGCTTCCCATGAAGGAGGAACAGACCGTTTCCGCTCCCGCGGAAATGATCCCGCAGCAAACGGAGTCATCCGAAGATATGGAACGGCGTCTGGAGGACATTCTCCACTGCGTATCCGGTGCGGGGCGCGTCCGCGTAATGCTCACCTGGAAGGACGACGGACAGACGTCCTATCAGTATGACAGCGAGATCGTGCAGTCGGCAGATACGACCAACACAAGATCCGAGACCGTCTTCCGCTCCGATGAAGGCTACCGCCAGTCTCCGCTTGTAACAAAGGTGACGGCGCCCGAGTGCCTCGGTGCGCTGATCGTCTGCACAGGGGGAGACGACCCGACCGTGCGGCTTCGGATCGTGGATGCGGTATGCAGTCTGACCGGTCTCGGAAGCGACCGTGTTACGGTTTTGAAAATGGATGGATTATAGGAGGTCAAACCCATGAAAGCAGCCAACAAGTTCAAATCATTCACCAATTGGAAAAGAAACGCCATCGTTACGACAGTGCTTTTGTTCCTGTGTACGGGGATCTACCTGAACTGGTCTTATCAGCAGCAGGTCTCCGTCCCCGACCTCACGGAAACGCTCAATACCGAGGGGCTCGTCGATCCGTCCCAGCTTGTGCTGGGCGACGCCGAAGCGGAGGCGGCTACCCCCACGAACGCAGACAGCACGGATTATTTCGCCACGGTGCGTCTGAGTCGGCAGGAGAGTCGGGACCGCGCGGTGAACACTCTGCAGGAAACGATGGCCTATGAAGACCAGCCGGAAAAAGCGGCGCTTTGCGCGCAGTCGCTTGACGAGATCGTGAACACCGCGCTTGAGGAAGCGGAGATCGAAAGTCTCGTGATCGCTAAGGGCTACACAGACTGCGTGACCTATATCTCCGACGACGTGGTTTCCGTCGCGGTCTCCGCACCCGCAGAGGGACTGAAAGAGAACGATGTCGCGCTGATTTCCGACGTTGTGACCTCGCAGACGGACTTCAAGCTTTCGGATGTTCGGATCATTGAAGTAAAATAAGGTTGTTTCTTTCTGAAATCTGTGATAGAATGTCAGCAGAACGCACAGGGGAGGTTCTATCATGGCTGACAGCAAAGAATATGTTTCCGAAGAACTCGAAAACGGTGCAATCCATATTTCCGAAGACGTCATCGCTTCCATCGCAGGCATTGCCGCTCTGGAAGTGGAGGGCGTGAGCGGTCTGAACGCCAACCTCGGCGCGGACATCGCGGAGATCCTCGGAAAGAAAAATCTCGGAAAAGGTATCCGCATTTCCTTCCAGGAAGACGGCGCGGTTGTGATCGATTGCTTTGTGATCGTGAAGCTTGGCCGCAGCGTCCTGGAGATCGCAAAGAATGTGCAGGATGCCATCGTTGCCGCCGTTAGCTCCGTCACCGGACTGAAGGTCCTGAATGTGAACGTGACGGTTTCCGGCGTGACATTCCCGAAAGAACAGAAAAAATAATATGCAAAACAAACCCTTTGAAGGTCAAAGGGTTTGTTTTGCGTCCCGGGATATCCCCCGACAGGAGAGTACTATGACCAGAACAACCGCAAGAGAGATCGCTCTGCAGACGATCTTCAGTTCCCTTTATAACGACGATGCCCCGGACCGCCTGCTGAGCGAACGCTTTTCCGAGGATTATCTGCAGTCGCTCACGCAAGTTCCGGAGCTCAGCGCAGAAATGCCGGACGATTCCCAGCTTTCCTATATCCAGACGGTCGTGGGCGGCGTTCTCAATGACCGCGCTTCGCTGGACGAGACCATTGTCCGCTATCTCAATGGCTGGAAGCTGGAACGCATCAGCCGTGTGGCACGCGCCGTGCTGGAGCTTTCGATCTTCGAGATCCTGCACATAGACGATGTGCCCGCAGGAGCGGCGGTCAACGAAGCCGTTGAGCTCTGCAAGAAATACGACGAACCGTCCACCGCCGCTTTCGTCAACGGCGTTCTGAGCAGCTTCCTCAAGGAGGAAAACCTGCAATGATCCTCGGACTTGACACGAGCAATTATACGACCTCGGCGGCGCTTGTCGACCCTTCCGGCTGTCGGAAGGACGTAAGACGGCTCCTCACAGTCCCGGAGGGCGCACTCGGGCTTCGCCAGAGTGATGCGCTCTTTCAGCACGTGAAAAACCTGCCGCCGATCCTCGAGGAACTGTTTTCCGATCGGCAGCGCGGGGAGATCCGTGCCGTCGCGGCAAGCACACGTCCGCGAGAGGTCGAGGGCTCCTATATGCCGTGTTTTCTTGCGGGCGAAGGCTGCGGCAGAAGCATCGCCGCGTCGCTCGGCGTCCCGTTTTACGCCTATTCGCATCAGCAGGGACATATTGCCGCCGTTCTGTCGGACGCGGGGCGTTTGGACCTGATCGGCAGACGGTTTCTTGCCTGGCATCTGTCCGGCGGAACAACGGAGCTTCTTCTCGTTGAGCCGAAGGATGACCTCTTTACGGCGCGGCGCATCGGCGGTACGAGCGATATTTCGGCGGGACAGCTGATCGATCGGACGGGTCAGCACCTGAAGCTGCCTTTCCCGTCGGGAAAGGCGCTGGACGCACTGGCTGCGCAGGCGGAGGATAAGCCCTTTTTCCGTGTGAAGACAGCGGAGCTGTCTTTTTCTTTTTCGGGGCTGGAAAACAAAATGCACGCGCTGTCGGACAGCGGTGCTGCACCCGAGACCGTCGCGGCGTTTGTCCTGCGCTCTGTTGCTGAGGCGGTACGGCGCGTGACGAACGAAGCAAAACAGCTCTATCCGGATGCGGCCGTCGTCTTTTCCGGCGGCGTTGCCTCCAACACATTGCTGCGCACCGTCTGCGCTTCGCCCGATACGATTTTTGCCGCACCCGCGTGTTCCACGGATAATGCGATCGGGGTTGCGGTCCTTGCACAGCTGCGGGAGGGATGACCTTGGAAGCAACCGTATATTCCGTTTCCGAACTCAACGCCTGTGTGAAGGATCTGTTTGACAATGATGTGCGCTTCCGCCGCGTCTTCGTGCGCGGCGAACTGAGCAATTATAAAATCTATCCCTCGGGGCATCACTATTTCACCCTGAAGGACGGCACGGGAGCACTCAAATGCGTGATGTTCCGCGGAAATGCTATGCGTCTGCGGTTTCGTCCGCAGGACGGTATGCAGGTGATCTGCGGCGGTCAGCTCACGGTCTATGAGCGGGACGGTGTCTATCAGCTCGTCTGCGCACAGATCATCCCGGAGGGCGCGGGCGATCTGTATCTTGCGTTTGAACAGCTCAAAAAGAAGCTGCTCGCGGAAGGACTCTTCGACCCTGCGCACAAAAAGCCGATCCCGAAATATCCGCACAGAGTCGTGGTCATCACATCCTCGGCAGGTGCGGCGATCCGCGATATTCTTCGCATTTTCGGCGCGCGCTATCCGCTTGCGGAGGTCCGCATCCTGCCCGTTCGCGTACAGGGCGCCGAGGCTCCCGGTGAGATCTGCGAGGCCATCACTTACGCAAACCGCCATCGGCTCGGCGATGTGATCCTGACAGGACGCGGCGGCGGCTCGATCGAGGATCTGTGGGCATTTAACGATGAACGCGTCGCACGCGCAATCTACGCTTCGGATATTCCCGTCGTTTCCGCTGTCGGTCACGAGCCGGATGTGACGATCTCCGATTTCGTCGCAGACCTGCGTGCGGCGACACCTTCAAACGGCGCGGAGCTGATCGCTCCGGATCAGAAGGAACTGCGCCGCGCTCTCGGCACGATGCTCGGAAGACTGCGCGCTTCGACGGATCGAAGGCTTCGGGCCGAGCGAAAACGTCTGGAGCTTCTTGCGTCCGCGAGGGTCCTGCAAAGCCCGCGAAACATTCTGGCAGACCGCATGCTTCGCCTCGACGCGCTGCAGCAGAAGCTGATCTACGCCCTGCGTACACAGCTCGAGAACGACCGCAGGCGCTTTGTTCGTCTTACGGCGGGGCTGGATGCTATGAGCCCGCTCAAAGTGCTCTCGCGCGGCTACAGCGTGGTCAGAAAGCCGGACGGCGCTCTCGTAGCAAGCGTTGCGGACGCGACGATCGGAGACCATATCAAGATTCAACTGAAAGACGGCACGATCTGTGCCGTTGTGGACAATACAGAAAGAGGTGCGATATGAGCAAACAGTCGCAGACCTTTGAACAGTCGATGGACAGACTTGAAGAGATCGTGCGGAAGATCGAGCAGGGGAATGTCCCTCTGGAGGAATCTCTCAAGCTCTTTGAGGAAGGCACGAAGCTGGTCGATTCCTGCGCAAAGCTTCTCGACAAAGCGGAACTGAAAGTCCTTGAAATGACAAAAGGCGCCGACGGCGAGCCTGCAGAAACGGAGTGGAACGACAATGGCGTATCCTGAAAGACTCAAAAACTATTGCGAAGCGGTCGAGGCATATCTGAACAGCTGTTTTGCCGAAGAGACGCTTCCGCAGACCGCGCTTCTGCAGTCGATGCGCTACAGCCTCCTTGCGGGAGGAAAGCGTCTGCGCCCGGCGCTCGTTCTGGAATTCTGCCGCCTCTGCGGAGGTGACTGGGAAAAGGCGATCCCCATTGCCGCTTCCATCGAAATGCTTCATACCTACAGCCTTATCCATGACGATCTTCCGTGCATGGATAACGATGACTACCGCCGCGGAAGACTGACAAACCACAAGGTCTACGGCGAAGCCGTGGCGATCCTCGCGGGCGACGCGCTCCTTACAGAGGCATTTTCGACGATCGCCGCCTCCGGAGCGGATCCCGAAGTGATCTCCGCCTGTGTCGGCATTCTCGCCTCTGCGGCGGGTGCATACGGTATGGTCGGCGGTCAGATCCTCGATATGGAAGGCGAGACACGCACGCTGAGCGCGGAAGAAGTGCAGAACGTGCACAGACTCAAAACAGGCTGTCTGATCTCTGCGGCGTGCCGTATGGGCGTTGCGGCGGGAAAGGGGAGCGCCGAGCAGCTTGCCGCCGCAGAGCGGTATGCCGGATCGCTCGGTCTTGCATTCCAGATCCGTGATGATATGCTGGACGTCCTCGGAGACGAGAAGGCGCTCGGAAAGGCAGTACACGCCGACGAGAACAAGCAGACCTTCGTCACCGTCTACGGTCTGGAGGAAAGCGCGAAGCGCCTTGCGGAAGAAACGAAGACCGCGATCGAAGCGCTCAGTGCATTTTCCGATACGGATTTTCTGGTCCGGCTCACCGAAGCCCTGGCAACACGAAATACATAAAAACGGCGGCGGTCTTACGAACAGACCGCCGCATTATTTTGTGAATATATTGTATATTTTTGCGTTTTGTGCTAGAATAGGCACATCAATGATTTTCTTCGCAGCCTAGGAGGTTTCTTGTGAAAAAAGCAATCAGAACACTTATTGCACTCTCTCTTGCAGTCGCATTATCCGCATCTATGACGGCATTTGCACGGACCCCCGAGGAGTCGGCTGCGGATCTCGCAAAATACGGAATTATGAACGGTTTTCCCGACGGCTCGCTCAGACTCGAAAACAGCGTAACAAGAGCGCAGATGGCAAAAATGGTCATCACAGCGCTGGGACGCGAAAAAATCGACCCGTATGCGGGAGCGGACCAATCCATGTTCAAGGATATGGAAAAGACCCACTGGGCTTATGCCTGCGTTTCGGAAGCTTTTATGTGCAGGATCATAAGCGGCTTCCCGGGCAGCACGTTCAGACCGGATGACAATGTGACCTATGAGCAGGCGCTCAAAATTATGGTCTGCGTTCTCCGTTACGACAGCTATGTGCTGCAGGACAAGCCGGAGGGAACGACGCTTCAGTATCCGCAGGACTATATTGACATCGCAAAGGGCCTGGGACTGCCGGAGGGTGCTCCGACCGATCTGAAGCAGTCCGCAACCCGAGGATTCATTGCGAGCCTCATCTCAAAGGCTCTGGACATTCCGTACGCAAAGGCTTTCGCGACCCCTGAAACCGCCGATAAGCCCCTTATGCAAAGAGAGTATGTTTACGAAATTCTCGACGGCAAGGGTCAGGGCGAGTATACCACGCTGCGGACAAATCTCGAGAATAAGAAAGTTACCCTCTGGTGATCTTAAAATCAGAAACACGCATTGTAAAATAAAAGCAGAAATGAGGTGCGTTCGTGGAAGCATTACGGAAGTTCCTCGCAGAGAAGCCGCTTTCCGAACGGACGACTGAGGAAAAGCGTGCGCTCTGCGCAATGCTGAGAGAATATATGATCCAAAATGTCTGCCATTCGGGCGGGCATCTTGCCTCGAACCTCGGCATCGTTGAGGCAACGGTCGCGATCCATTCCGTCTTTGATACGGAGAAGGATCGGCTCGTCTTTGATGTCGGTCATCAGTGCTACGTACATAAGATCCTCACCGACCGGCTGGATGCCTTTCCGACCCTGCGCCAGTTCGGCGGGATCAGCGGATTCCCGAACCCGAGCGAGAGCATTCACGATGCTTTCATCGCAGGTCACGCCTCCTGCTCGATCTCCACAGCGCTGGGACTTTCCCGCGCACGGACAGCAAAGGGCGAATCCCATCAGGTCCTTGCGCTGATCGGCGACGGCGCACTGACGGGCGGTCTCGCATACGAAGCGATCAACGACCTCGGCGATTCCGGCGAGCACGTCATCATCATCCTCAACGACAACGGCATGTCCATCACGCGGAATGTCGGCGGCGTCTCGCGGCATCTTGCGCGGATCCGACTGAAGCCGAGCTACTTCTGGCTCAAGAAGGCGTATCGGAAATTCCTCAAGCTGCTTCCCGGCGGCGCGGCGCTCCATCGCTTCTCCCACAAGCTGAAAACCGTTCTCAAGCGCGGCTTTATCGGTCCGACCCTCTTTGAGGAAGTCGGCATAACCTACCTTGGGCCTGTGGACGGACACGATCTGAAAAAGCTGACGTATCTGCTCACCGTCGCCAAGGAGATGGAAGGTCCCGTTCTTCTGCATATCATCACGCAGAAGGGCAGGGGATACGAGCCTGCCGAGCTGTCCCCGCAGGATTATCACGGTGTCGGCTGTTTTGACCCTTCCGAGGGTCTGACCTCGACCAAGCCCGCCGCCTGCTCCTCCGCCTTCGGAAATGCCATCACAGAGCTCGCCGCAAAGGACGATCGCATCTGTGCGATCACCGCGGCTATGCGCACCGGCGTGTCGCTGGACGATTTTGCAAAAGCGTATCCGGACCGCTTCCACGATGTCGGCATTGCGGAAGGACACGCAGTCTCTATGGCGGCAGGCATGGCAAAGGGCGGTCTTGTGCCGGTCGTTGCCGTCTATTCGACATTCTTACAGCGTGCATACGATATGCTTCTGCACGATGTTGCCATTCAAAAGCTCCACGTTGTCTTTTTTGTGGACCGCTGCGGTCTGGTTGGCGAGGACGGCGCGACCCACCACGGCATCTTTGACGTAGCCTATCTGCGCCAGATCCCGGGAATGACCATTCTTTCCGCGACCCGACCCGAGGAGATCCCCAAGCTTCTCCACGAGGCGATCTATTCCTGCGACGGACCTGTTGCGATCCGTGCACCGCGCACGCCCGCTTCGGAGACGATCCCGCTCCGTGAACTTACGGAGCAGCCCGAGATCACCATCGTTTCCTACGGCGCGCTTGCACAGGAAGCGTACCGCGCACGGCAGCGGCTTCTTTCCGATGGGATCCGGGCGGATTTCTACTGTCTTGATCGGCTGAAGCCGCTCGACCCGGGCAGCATACCGGAGTCGGTAAGAAAAAGCGGCAGAATTCTCATTGCAGAGGAAGCCCCGGCTTCCGGCAGCATCGGCACAGAGCTTGCCGCCATACTGGAAGAGAGCGGTGTGTCCGCAAAAACGATCCTTTGTGACCTCGGAGATGATTTTATGCCGCACGGATCGATCAGCGCCCTGCGAAATGCAGCGGGACTGGACGAAGCGGCACTCTATCAAAAAGCACGGGAGGCCTTGCAGCATTGAAAGAGAAGCAGAGATTGGATGTTCTCCTGACCGAGCGCGGGCTGGTCGAAAGCCGCGCCAAGGCACAGGCGCTGATCATGGCGGGAGAAGTCTATGTCGATCAGCAAAAAGTCGATAAATGCGGCACGGCGATCCCTGTCGAAGCAAAGATCGAAGTTCGCGGCAACGCCTGCCCCTATGTGAGCCGCGGCGGGCTGAAGCTGGAGAAGGCAATGCGTGACTTCGGCATCGATCCCACGGGCTATGTCTGCAGCGACTCCGGCGCCTCGACCGGTGGCTTTACGGACTGTCTGCTGCAAAAAGGCGCAAACAAGGTATTTGCCATCGACGTCGGATACGGACAGCTTGCGTGGAAGATCCGCAGCGACCCCCGCGTTGTAACGATGGACCGCACCAATATCCGCTACGTGACTCCGGAAGACATCGGCGAGCCGCTCGATCTGTCTGTGGTAGACGTTTCTTTCATCTCTCTCCGCACAGTACTGCCTGCGATCAAAGCGCTTCTGAAGCCGAACGGACAGATCGTCTGTCTCATCAAGCCGCAGTTCGAGGCAGGGAAGGAGAACGTCGGCAAAAAAGGCGTCGTCCGCGACCCGAAGATCCACGAGGACGTTCTGCGTGGATTTCTCTCGCTGAAGGACGAGCTTTCGCTGACCTTGAAGCATCTGACCTACTCCCCGGTAACAGGACCGGAGGGAAATATTGAATTTCTCGGGCATCTTTCCATGCTGCCCGGAGAATCCTATGAAGTCGACGTGACCGAGCTTGTCCGCGAGGCACACGCCGTATTGCGAGGTGGCATATGAAAATCGTCATCGTACCGAATCCATACCGCGACAAGGACTTTCGCTACGCCAGACAGGTGCAGCAGATCCTGTGCGCACAGGGTGCACAGCTTCAGATCGCACTCCCGTTCGGAGACGACACGCAGTTTTCCCTTCCGAAGGACCTTGCCGCAGTCCCGCTCCGGGAAGCGCTGCAGGATGCAAATGCGATTGTCTGCCTCGGCGGTGACGGAACGCTGCTCCACATCGCCAAAGAAGCCTCGGAGAAGGATGTGCCCATTCTCGGCGTAAACATCGGCTCGCTCGGCTTTATGGCAGAGCTGGAAAGCCGTGAGCTTTCCCAACTGGAACATCTCACCGCCGGCGATTACTCGGTGGAAGAGCGTATGATGCTCGATGTCTCTGTCACGGCAGATGGAAGGACGGTCTTTTCCGACCGCGCGCTCAACGACGTCGTGATCACGAAGGGAACGGTCGCCAGGATCATTCAGGCGGACGTTTACTGCGACGGCTCGCGGATATACTCTCTCTGTGGGGACGGCGTGATCGTCTGCACCCCCACAGGCTCAACGGGCTATTCGCTTTCCGCAGGCGGTCCGATCCTCGATCCGACCGTCCGGAACATCCTCATCACTCCGATCTGCGCACATCGTCCGCAGACGGCAAGCATGGTGCTCGGCGCCGACCGTGTGCTCACTGTACAGGCCGAGCGCAGCGGACGCAGAAGCGCATTCTTATCCGTAGACGGCGGAAAAGCATTCCGTCTGACTCAGAACTGCACCATAAAGATCTCTGCAAGCGAAAGTGTTACGAAACTGATCCGCCTGAAAAACACACCGTTTTTCAGCACCATCAGCCACAAGCTGTATTCGACGTAGGGGATTGCCATGAAAAATGAAAGACAAGAGCGCATCCTTCAATTGATCCGCGAAAAGGACATCGAAACACAAGAACAGCTCCTGCAGGCGCTTTCGGAGTCCGGCTTCCGCACGACGCAGGCGACTATTTCCCGGGACATCAAGCAGCTTCGTCTGGTCAAACGCACAGGTCCCGGCGGCGTGCGCTACGAGCTTCCGCAGAAGGAAACGGCGCCGCAGTTCACAGACCGTCTGGACTCCATTTTCCAGCAATGTATGATCCAGTGCAGCTGCGCGCAGAACATCGTTGTCATCAAGACGCTCCCCGGGCTTGCCTCCGCGGCTTGCTCGGCGATCGACGGGATGGGCGTGGAAACCGTTGTCGGTACGCTTGCCGGTGACGATACGGCATTTCTTGTTATGACGGATGAGCTTTCCGCCGCATCCTTCTGCAAGGATATCCGCATCCATATGAAAAAGTAAGGTGAGGGAAGACGATGCTCAGTCTGCTGCAAATTGAGAATATTGCTGTGATCGAGCGCTCGGAAATCACCTTCCAAAAGGGTCTGAACGTACTGACGGGCGAAACCGGCGCAGGCAAATCCATCGTAATGGATGCGATCAGCGCAGTTCTGGGACGCCGTACGAATCGCGATCTGATCCGCACGGGAAGTGAGAAGGCCGCTGTGACGGCTGTCTTTTCCGCACCTGCCGCATCCGATTGGTATGAAACGCACGGCGTGCCGTACGATCCGGAAGAACTGCTGATCCGCCGCGAGCTGTATGCGGACGGAAAAAACGTCTGCCGCGTGAACGGCGCCGCCGTTACGGTCTCTGTCCTTCGCGCGCTCGGCGCGTCGTTGGTGGATATCCACGGGCAGAACGATACGCAGGCGTTGTTTGATGAAAAAGCGCATCTGGCGCTTCTGGACGCGTTTGCCGATACCGCATCCGAGCAGGATGCCTATCACAGCGCGTATGTGCGCTGCACGGAGATCCGTGCGCAGCTCGACCGTGTCTCTATGGATGAGAGCGAAAAACTCCGCCGTATGGAATCTTTGACCTATCAGATCAACGAGATCACGGACGCAAAGCTGAAGGCAGGGGAGGAAGAACCGCTTCTTGCCCGCAGAAACGTCCTGCGCAACGCGGAAAAGCTCTCAGACGGGCTCTCTGAGGCTGTAAAAAGCCTTTACGGGGGAGAATCGTCTCAAGGCGCGAGCGATCTTCTTTCTGCCGCTGCGCGTGAACTGACACGGCTCGGCAGAGTCGATGCAAAGTATGAAGAAGCTGCACAGCGTCTTTCCTCGCTGATCGCAGATGCAGACAGCCTCTCCGAGGAGCTTCGCTCGGATCTGGATGAATTGTCCTATTCCGACGAGGAGCTTGATCGGATCGAGCGCAGACTGGATCTGATCGAACGCCTCTGCAGAAAATACGGAAAAGACGCCGCGGCTGTGCTGGAATACGCCGAAACGGCGCAGAATGAGCTCGAGGCGATCACGACCTCAGAAGAGCGCTCCGAAGCGCTCCGGGAGGAGCTGCGGCGCGCGGAAGCGGAAGCTATGCGCCTGGGTGAGATCCTGAGAAACAAGCGTCGGGAAGGGGCAGTACTGCTGAAAGAACGCGTCGAAGACGAGCTTTCTCAGCTCGATATGCCGAATATTCGCTTCTCCGCCCGTTTTACGGAGATCCCGCTCAGCGACAGCGGTATCGATCAGGTCAGTTTCTATATGTCCGCAAACCTCGGTGAGGACGAAAAACCGCTCAACAAGGTGGCGTCCGGCGGCGAGCTTTCCCGCGTAATGCTGGCACTCAAGAATGTATTGGCGGAAAACGACACCGTCCCGACGATGATCTTTGACGAAGTGGACGCGGGCGTTTCCGGAAGAGCCGCGCAGAAAGTCGCGGAGAAGCTGAAGCGCAGCTCCACGGGTAAGCAGGTTCTCTGCGTAACGCACCTGCCGCAGATCGCCGCGCTTGCGGATGTACATTTCCTCATCACAAAACAGGCACGGGACGGCCGCACCTATACACAGGTCGCCCCGCTGGACAGACCCGGCAGGGTAGAGGAGCTTGCCCGGATCATCGGCGGCTCTCAGATCACCGAAAATACGCGCAAAAGCGCAGAAGATATGTTGGGTGTGTCATAATCATCCCGATATACGAACCCTTTGCACAAACGATAGATCGCAAACATCAAAAGACTTCGCACAAATCAGCTCAATGACAGCATATCGGCGCAGCAGCCGACAGACGGAGGAGCGGGAAGAACAGATGCCGCGACTCCGTCATTTCCTGCGCAGGATCGGAACGAACGCAACAAAATAAAAATTTTGTTGCGTTCAGAGTGGGAATATGCTATGATAATGCCATCAAGCGGTCCTGTGTCTCAGCGAGACCTGTTCAACCGCCTGTTTCGCCGGATTTTCGATTTTTGGTGCGCCGAGGTGCTTTTATGGAAAAATTCAACGACTGTCCGCAGATCCTGCGCGATTTTCTCTCGTATCACGAAACGATCAAAGGTCAATCGCAGAAAACGATTTCCGAGTACTATTTGGATCTGCGCATCTTTCTGCGCTTTGTAAAGCTTGTGAAAAACGAAATGCCGTATTCCACCGATCTGGAATCCATTTCGATCAAAGACGTTGGCTTAGATATGATCCGCACGATCACGACCTCAGATATCTATGATTTTCTCTCGTATCTTGCAAACGACCGTGTGAAATTTGAGGATTCCCCCGGCTCCCGCGAAAACGGCATCGGCGCAGCCGCCCGTGCGCGGAAGCTTTCCGCGATCAAGTCCTTTTATAAATATCTGACGGTGCGCACAAAACAGCTTACCGCGAACCCCGTTCAGGATATGGAATTCCCAAAAATACGAAAATCATTGCCAAAATACCTTACTTTAGAGCAAAGTATGGCTCTTTTGAGTTCTGTAGATGGCAAATTCAAAGAAAGAGACTATGCCATACTGATGGTTTTTCTCAACTGCGGTATCCGCCGCGCGGAATTGGTCGGTCTCAATCTTTCCGACGTCTATGAGGACCGCATCCGCGTTGTCGGCAAGGGCAACAAGGAACGCATCGTGTTCCTCGGTGCGACCTGCAAGCGTGCGCTTGAGGATTATCTGGCGATCCGAAAGGACCTTGTCTGCAAGGACCCGCGCGCGCTCTTTGTCTCGCGCGAAGGAAACCGCGTCAGCGTTTCTGCGGTGCACCGCCTCGTGAAGAAGCATATGCTCGCTGCAGGTCTTGATGCTTCACAATACTCCGCGCACAAGCTGCGCCATACCGCCGCTACGCTGATGCTCTCCGGCGGCGTGGATGTCAAAACTGTGCAGGAGGTTCTCGGTCACGAGCATCTGAATACGACCGAGATTTATACACATATTGAAAACACCGAGCTGCGCATTGCCGCGGAAGCAAATCCCCTTTCCAAATTCGGAAAAAACCACCACGAGGCCGAGGAGCCGACACCCCCTCCCCTCTCAGACCACAAGGAGGAAGAGATATGAACGGAACCATCAAACGAATCGGTATTATGACGAGCGGCGGAGACGCCCCCGGTATGAACGCCGCGATCCGCGCCGTCAGAAACGCCTGCGAATACTTCAATATCGAATGTATCGGTATTCGCCGCGGCTTCAACGGTCTGATCAACGGGGATATTTTCCCAATGCAGCAGGAAAAAGTCACGCATATCCTCAATCGCGGCGGAACGATCCTCTACACGGCCCGCAGCCAGGAATTTATGACAGAAGAAGGTCTGAACCGGGCGCTCGGCAACTGCAAGCTGCTCGGACTGGACGGCATCATTGCGATCGGCGGTGACGGCACCTTCCGCGGACTCGGCGTTTTGGCCGAGCATGGCGTCTCCGTTGTCGGCATCCCCGCGACGATCGACAACGACATCAGCTGCACGGATTACACGATCGGCTTTGACACCGCTTCCAACACCGCTGTGGACGCAATCGACCGTCTGCGCGATACGATGCAGTCGCACGAGCGCTGCTCCGTTGTTGAGGTGATGGGCAGAAACGCCGGACACCTTGCGCTCTACGTCGGTCTTGCCATCGGCGCGACTGCCGTGCTGATCCCGGAGAAAAAGTTCTCCTTCGAGGAAGATGTTATCGACAAGATCCGCAGCGCACGACTCAGCGGAAAGACGCACTTTATGATCATCGTTGCCGAAGGCGCTGCCAGCGCGATGGAAGTCGGAAAAATGATCCACGAGCAGCTTGCGCTTGATCCGCGTGTGACCATCCTCGGACACATCCAGCGCGGCGGCACCCCCTCTGCGCGCGACCGCGTTATGGCAACGCGTATGGGCTACCACGCCGTGGAAGCGCTTGTTCAGGGAAAAACCAACCGCATCATTTGTGCAAAGCACGGTGGTATGATGGATATCGACCTCAAGGAAGGTCTCGCAATGTCCAAGGGACTGGACAAACAGCAGATGACTGTGCTGTCCGCTATGACCGGTACCTGAGCATAAAGAAAAAAGCAGGCGCTCAAGCGCCTGCTTTTTTATGCCTTCGGATGTGAATTGCGGTAGACGGATTTCAGATCCTGTTTGACCAGCTTCGTGTACAGATGCGTGGATGAAGGATCGCTGTGTCCGAGCATTTCCTGAACAGATCGCAGATCCGCACCGTTGGAGAGCAGATGTGCCGCAAAGCTATGCCGCAGCGTGTGCGGCGTGATCTCTTTTCGGATGCCTGCGGAAGCCTGATACGTCTTAATGATCTTCCAAAAGCCCTGCCTCGACATCCGCTCACCGCTCATATTGACAAAGAGCGCAGCAGTGCTCCGATCATTCAGAAGCAGCGGACGTACATTGCTCAGATATTCACGCAGAGCAACGACCGCGCCGTGATACAGAGGCACAACTCTCGCACCGCCGCGGTTTGTGCAGCGAAGCGTCTCCCCCTGAAGGTCGATATCGTCCACATTCAGCGAGATCAGTTCACTTACACGGATCCCGGAAGCATACAGCACCTCGATCATAGCCTTGTCCCGCAGCCCTTTGGGCGTCGAAAGATCCGGTTGGGACAGCAGGCGGTCGATCTCGTGCTCAGTAAGGATCTGCGGAAGCTCGCGACGTGTGTGCTCGATCAAAATATGCTCCACAGGGTTTCTGTCGATAATGTCCATTACAGACAGATACGAATAGAACCCCCGCAGTGAAGCAACGGCACGCGCAATCGTTGCGGAGGACTTCCCTTTCTCCTTCAGAAGCGCAACGTAGTCGGAAACATTCTGTACGGAAACATCCTCCGGTGCAACACCGAGATCGGACAGATATGATGCAAACTGACGCACGTCCCGCAGATAGGAGAGAACTGTGTTGTCAGATGCATGTTTTTCATCGATCAGATAGGTCTGATACCCTGAAATGTGATCCATACCGAAAATTCCTTTTTAGAATTATTTGGTGTCCCAAAATCCTATTACACTTACAATTATAAAAGGAAAAGAAATTATTTCAAGTAAAAATTCCGTATTTTAACAATAATTGTGTATTTTATTGCTCAATTATGTAAATAATATTATGTTAATACTATAAAAAATTGGAAATACGGTCAATAAAGCACAATATCTTGTATTCTGCTGCAGTAAAAAAACAATTTGCAGAAACGGCGGAAAATTTTCATTTTTCCTTGTGGTAAATATTATTTACTTTTCCGCGTGCGGCCGCGAAATGCCCTTCCCTTTCTGGTGCGCGTAAGAAGCAGCGCAAGAAGCGTCGCAGTAAGGTACACGACAAGGCCGCGTGAAAGGAGTCCCACCGCCGCCCCCGGAAACAGAACGGTTTTGGCAAGCAAGACAACAGCGTAGTACACGGATGCAATCCCGAGGCAGAGCGGCAGAGTGGCGGACGCCTGTTTGCCGCAGGCAAAAATACATGCAAGTCCGACAGACAGTCCGCTGATGATGCCGGTATACAGCCCATTTTGCCCCTCGGGGATCACGCCTCTCAATATCAGAAAAGAAAACAACATTGCTGTGAGGATCGTCACCACACCCGCAGCCAAGCCGCACAGCAGTATCTTTGTACCGACACCGGATAATTTCATTGACAGTTTCAAC
>JAFVWG010000044.1 GCA_017501805.1 Oscillospiraceae bacterium | reverse complement strand
TTATACCATAAAAGCGTAACAACAGAGTATCGCTGAACAACCGGCTCTGTCGAAACAGATGTCACCTGTAAATGACCCTTCGTTTTGGTTTGGCGCGCTTGTGAATATATACTTTTACCGGGTCCGAAAATCACATACGAACAGCCTGCGTTCTCCAGTTTTTTGCACGCTTCCCGGAGCTTTTCTTCCGAAATATAGGGAAGCAGCGGCTGCCCGGCTTTGTTGTGAGAAGCGGAATAGTTCAACAAAGCCGCTGTATGGCTTGCCGCTTCGTTATATGTCCACCAAACATCTTTTTCAGACTCCAAAAAAACATACGGCGTCTGATATGTTTTTTTAAGAATGTTGTACATCGTTCGGGAATAGACATACATATTCGGTCCGTTTATCTCTTGAATCGCAGCCGTCGGAAAAGTCAGTCCCAGTTTTTCCGCAGCGAGCTCTATGACATACTCAACCGCATTTTCATCATAATACGGGACCCAGAAATCATCAGCATATTGACCGATGATTCCGTGTCTTTCTCCGGTCTTCGTTTCAACCTTCCCGATTCTCGTTTCAACCAGATCGCCCGATTGGATCAACAGTTTGTTTAGCATTTCTGCCTTGATAACCGGATTTCCGCCAAGTTTCTTTGTCAGCAGTTCTGCAATCTCAGATACTTTATATCTCATACGATCCTCCCACAGCCATTTCCGGCTCCGACGATTCGCACCATGCTACTCCTATTGTCGTTTTTTGTCAAGATATAAAACCATTTCCCGCATCATATCGACCTTATAAGCTTGTTTTTTATTGGTTTTTCACAGAAAAGAAGTCTGCCCACACCGCCAAACATCGTTGCAACTTCCCCGCTTCCGTGGTATCATAGCGCAGGAAATGATACCTATGGAGGCGGGGTTTTTATGCAGCTTCTCTATCCGTCCTTTTATCCCGAATTTCATTGCATCGCGGGCGCGTGCCCGGACAGCTGCTGCAGACAGGGCTGGCAGATCACCGTGGACGCGGCGCATCGGGAGCGCTATGCCGCTCTGCCCGGACCGCTCGGCGAAGCCGTGCGCGGTGCGCTCGTCCGTGACGGAGACGATGTGACCCTCCGTATGGAGAACGGCGTCTGTGCGCTCCTGCGCGAGGACGGCCTGTGCCCCATCGAGGCAGAATGCGGCGCGGAGGCGCTGTGCGACATCTGCCGCACCCACCCGCGCTTTATTGAGGGCTACGGCGGACGCAGGGAGCTCCATCTCTCCCTCTCCTGTCCCGAGGCGGCGCGGCTCGCGCTCACGCAGACAGAGCCGATTTCCCTCACCTCCGAGCAGACGGACGAGCCCGTTTCCGAGCCTTTTGATGCAGACCCCGATGCCTTTCTCGCACTTCTGAATGCCCGCTCCGATGCGCTCGAAATCGTACAGAACAGAACGCTTCCCCTGCCGGACCGCATCGCGCTGCTGCTGCGCTTTGCCGCGCGGCTGCAGAGACTGTTCGACCGTGGAGACTGCGCCATGGGCACAGCGCTTGCCGCACAGCTCGGGCGCGCACCCCATCGCGACCGCGCGATCGTCTCGACCCGTCGGCTTCGCCTTCGCGGCACATCCTTTTTCCCGGAGCTCACGCTTCTGCGCCGCACGGAGCACCTCACAGAGGACTTCCCCCGACTTCTTGATCTGGCGGTCTTCACCCGGCACGAGAGCCGCCCCTTCTGGAAGGAGCACGAAACGGAGCTTGAAAACCTGCTTTCGCTGTGGCTGGCACACTATCTTCCCAAGGCCGTCCGCGACGATCATCCGCAGAGCCGTGTGCTGCTTTCCGTGTTCCTGACGCTTGCGGTCGTGCGCCTGTGCGTCTGCTCCGGGCAGGAACTTGCGTCCGTCGCGGCGCTGCTCGCCAAGGAGCTGGAACACTCGGAGGAAAACATCGCGCTTCTGTGCAAGACCTTTACCCGTCCCGGCTGGACGGAGCATTTTCTGGCGCAGCTTCCCGCGCCGTTGAAGGGAGACCCGACCCATGCAATTTGATTCCTATTGTATCCAATGTCTCGTCGAGCGCGAGAACCGTCTGGCGCATAAACTGCTCCCCCCGCGGGAAGCAGACGCCTACCTGCGCGAATGTATGGAGCTGATCCTCTCCGCACCCGAGGGCGTGAGCGCCCCCTATCTCGTCCATCTCTTCCGCAAGGCGCTGGAACGCCGCGGGCTGACGCAGGATCTCTACGCGGAGGAAAAGCGAACCTCCAACGCCTATGCGCTGCGCGTCCTGCCGGAGGCGGAGGCCATCGTTGCCGCGTCCGAAGACCCGCTCCTCACCGCGCTCAAATTCGCACAGGCGGGCAACTTTATGGACTTCGGCGTACTGGGCCAAGAGCAGGTCGACACGCTTCTGCGCAAGGCCGTCGCGGACGCGCCGAATGTGCCGCTGAACGAAGCGGAATACGCGTTCTTCTGCCGTGACCTTGCGAACGCGAAACAGCTTCTCATCCTCGGTGACAACGCCGGAGAGATCGCCTTCGACACGGTCCTTGTAAAGCAGCTGCGGAAGCAGTATCCCGACCTGCACATCGTCTACGGCGTGCGCGGCGGAAATGCCATCAACGACGCCACCCGCGAGGACGCCGCCGAGGTCGGCATGGACCGCCTTGTGCCGATCGTGGACAACGGCTCCGCCATCAGCGGAACGGAGCTGTTCTGTCTGGGCGACGAGATGCGCGAAGCGCTCGAAACCAGCGATGTGATCCTTGCAAAGGGACAGGCGAATTTCGAGACGATGGTCACCGGCGGCTACAACGTCTACTACAACTTCTTCTGCAAGTGCGCGCGCCTGCAGAAGATCCTCGGCGTGCCGCTGTATTCCGGCGTTTTTCTCAATGAACGCCGCCTGCCGGAGATCGACCCGTTTCCCGCTTGACATTTGATAAGATTCTGCTATCATTGTGTAGTATGCTACCTAACTTAAGTAGCATACTACATTTTTTGTAAGGAGGATGCGCCTTGCGGGAAATTCAACACGTGGGCAGACTGCTGCGGAAAACGCACTGGGCGATCTGCCTCGATATGCAGAAGCACAACGAGTCGCTCGGACTCACCTCCTCCCAGAGCTTCGTGCTCGGCTATCTGACGAGCCGCACGCTGGCGGGAGACGGCGCGATCTACGCCAAGGATGTGGAGCGCTACTTCCACGTGAAGCACTCCAGCGTCTCGGGCGTGCTGCAGCGGCTGGAGGCAAAGGGCTTCATCACCTTTTCGCAGAGCGAGGAGGACCGCCGCTGCAAAGCGATCCTTCTGACGCAGAAGGCGTATCGGGTGCACGAGCAGATCCTCTCCCACATCCGCGAAACGGAGGAGCAGATCTTCTCCGGTATGAGCGACACGGAACAGGAAACCTTTCTCCGTCTTCTGCGGAAAGCGGCGGAGAATCTGACCGGCTCGGGCGATGACCCGCTCCCCTTCTTTGCAGGAATGCAAACCGAACCCCCGGAAAAGGAAGTGAACGTATGATCAAAAAACTCGCAGCCTGCGTGCGGGAATACAAGAAAAACTCCATTCTCGCACCGATCTTCATCACCTTCGAGGTGCTGATGGAGGTCGTGATCCCGCTGATCATGGCAAAACTCATCGACAACGGCGTGGACGCGGGCAACCTGTCCTACATTCTGAAAACCGGCGGACTGCTGGCGCTCTGCTGCTGCTTCTCGCTCTCGATGGGCGTGCTTTCCGGCAGACACGCGGCGATCGCCTCCACCGGCTTTGCGAAGAACCTGCGGCACGATATGTACCACCATATGCAGGGCTTCTCGTTCTCCAACATCGACAAATTCTCGTCCGCATCTCTCATCACGCGTATGACGACGGACGTCTCCAATCTGCAAAACTCCTATATGATGATCATCCGCACGGCGGTGCGCTGCCCGTTGATGCTCATCTTCGCGCTTGTGATGTCCTTCACGGTGCACAGCCGTCTTGCGCTCGTGTTCCTTCTTGCCGTGCCGATCCTGGCTGTCGGCATCGCGCTCATTATGCGCACGGTGCATCCGATCTTCAAACGCGCGTTCAAAACCTACGACCGCCTCAATCAGGTCGTGCAGGAGAATCTGCGCGGCATCCGCGTGGTCATGGCCTTCGTCCGCGAGGGCTATGAGACGAGCAAATTCAAGCAGATCTCGGAAAAGATCTTCCGCGACTTCCGCAAAGCCGAGACGATCATCGCCTTCAACGGTCCCCTGATGTCCTTCTGCTCCTTCGGCTGTATGACGGCGATCAGCTGGATCGGCGCGCGGCTCATCATCCTTTCGCACGGCTCGGAGCTGTCCACCGGCGAGCTGATGAGTATGCTCAACTATGTGATGCAGATCCTGATGAGCCTGATGATGCTCTCGATGGTCTTTATGATGATCATTATGTCCCGCGCCTCGGCGGAGCGTATCACGGAAGTGCTGGACGAGCAGAGCGACCTGCGCGACCCCGAAAACCCGGTCACTGTCGTCAGGGACGGCTCGATCGAGTTCGACGATGTGCTCTTCAGCTATTCCCGCGAGGCGGAGCAGCCGGTGCTGGATCACGTCAGTCTGTCGATCCGCTCCGGCGAAACGATCGGCATTCTCGGCGGCACGGGCTCGAGTAAATCCAGCCTTGTGCAGCTCATCCCGCGACTGTACGACGTCAAGTCCGGCGCGGTGCGCGTCGGCGGCGTGGATGTGCGCGACTACAGCCTCGACGCTCTGCGCGGCGAGGTCGCCATGGTCCTGCAGAAGAACGTGCTCTTCTCCGGCACGATCCGCGAAAACCTGCGCTGGGGCAACGAGAATGCCACCGACGAAGAGCTGATCCGCGCCTGTGAACTTGCACAGGCGGACGGCTTCATCCGCGAGCTGCCCGACGGCTATGACTATAGGATCGAGCAGGGCGGCGTGAACGTCTCCGGCGGACAGCGGCAGCGCCTGTGCATTGCCCGTGCGCTCCTGCAGAAGCCGAAGATCCTCATTCTGGACGACTCCACCTCCGCCGTGGATATGCGCACCGACGCGCTCATCCGCAAGGGCTTTGCCGAGTACATCCCCGACACGACCAAGCTGATCATCGCGCAGCGTGTCGCCTCCGTGCAGGACGCCGACCGCATCATCGTGCTGGACGCCGGCAAGGTCTGCGGCTTCGGCACGCACGAGGAACTGCTCCGGAACAATCAGATCTACCGCGAGGTCTATGAGTCCCAGACGAGAAAGGAGGATGCCTGATGCCTCCGATGCCGGGAAGAAATAATCCGAGAAATCACGGCCCCGTGAATTTCAAGTCGATCAATAAGACGACCGTGCGCCGTCTTTTGGGCTACCTGATGGAGAAAAAGCTGGCATTTTTGCTGGTGCTTGTCTGCATCGCGGTCAGCTCTGTCTGCACCGTCCTCGGCACGACGATGCTGCAGACCGTCATCGACGACCATGTCATCCCGCTGATGGCGGAAAGCGCGCCCGTGCTCACCGGGCTCACACGCGTCATCGCAAAAATGGCGGCGATCTACCTGCTCTCCTGCGGCGCATCGCTGCTGCAGGGCATTCTGATGGCGTGGATCTCGCAGTCTGTGCTCAGACGCGTCCGCGACGAGATGTTCACCCATATGCAGACTCTGCCCATCCGCTATTTCGACACGCACACCTTCGGCGATGTGATGAGCCACTACACCAACGACGCAGACACCCTGCGCCAAATGATCTCGCAGAGCATCCCGAACGTGCTGTCCTCGATCATCACCGTCGTTTCCGCGTTCATCGCAATGCTCACCACCAGCCCCATCCTCACGGCGTTCATTCTGCTCTTCCTTGTTCTGATCCTCTTCATCACGAAGAAGATCGGCGGAAACTCCGCGAAGTACTTCGTCTCACAGCAGAAGTCGCTGGGCGCGCTGAACGGCTATATTGAGGAAATGATCTCCGGACAGAAGGTCGTCAAGGTCTTCTGCCACGAGGAGAAGGCGAAGGAAACCTTCGACGAGAAAAACGAAGCCCTCTTCCAGAATGCCTCCCGCGCGAATATCTTCGCCAACATTCTTATGCCCATTATGGGCAACCTCGGTCACCTGCAGTACGCAATGCTTGCCGTCCTGGGCGGCGTCGTGGCGATCCTTTCGGGCGGCACGCTGCTCTCGCTCGGCGCGATCGCAGCCTTCCTGCAGCTTTCGAGAAACTTCACCCGCCCGATCAGTATGATGTCCCAGCAGCTCAACGCCATCATTATGGCGCTGGCGGGCGCGGAGCGCATCTTCGCGCTGCTGGACGAGGAGCCCGAGCAGGACAGCGGCTACGTCACGCTCGTGCACGCGCGTGAGGAAAACGGCACGCTCGTCGAAAGCGAGACGCCGACCGGCACCTGGGCGTGGAAGCACCCGCACGGCGACGGAACGCTGACCTATACAAAGCTCCGCGGCGACGTGCGCTTCTTCGATGTGGACTTCGCCTATGTCGAGGGCAAAACCGTTCTGCACAACGTCTCGCTCTACGCAAAGCCCGGTCAGAAGATCGCCTTTGTCGGCGCAACAGGTGCGGGCAAGACCACCATCACCAATCTCATCAATCGCTTCTACGATCTCGAGGACGGCAAGATCCGCTACGACGAGATCAATATCAACAAGATCCGCAAGAGCGACCTGCGCCGCAGTCTCGGCATCGTGCTGCAGGAGGTCAACCTCTTCACCGGCACGGTGATGGAAAACATCCGCTACGGACGGCTGGATGCGACGGACGAGGAGTGCATCGCGGCTGCAAAGCTCGCAAACGCGCACGATTTCATCCGTATGCTTCCGCAGGGCTACGACACCGTCCTCTCGGGAGACGGCGCGGGGCTCAGTCAGGGACAGCGACAGCTGCTCTCCATCGCCCGCGCGGCGGTCGCAAATCCGCCCGTTATGATTTTGGACGAGGCGACCTCCTCCATCGACACGCGCACCGAAGCGCTGGTGCAGCGCGGAATGGATCAGCTGATGAGCGGACGCACCGTTTTCGTCATCGCGCACCGCCTGTCCACCGTTCGGAACTCGAACGCCATTATGGTGCTCGACCACGGCAGGATCATCGAGCGCGGCGACCACGAAAGCCTCCTCGCCGAACGCGGCACCTACTATCAGCTGTATACCGGCGCGTTCGAGCTGGAATAAGCACCCAAAACCTCAGCGGCTTCGCGTTTGCGAAGCCGCCGAATTTCTCCGCAGCAATTCCGATCCACATTTCCTTTTCTCTTTCCCCTTGTATTTTCCACCATTTTCCTGTATGCTGACACATTGAGGTGATCGTTTTGAAAAGCCATTTGGTACGACTCTTCGTCAAAAATTTTGAAGATACATCCTCCCCCGCCGTCCGCACCGCCTGCGGAAAGCTCTCGGGCACAGTCGGCATTGTCTGCAATCTGCTGCTCGCGCTCGGAAAGCTCGCCGTCGGACTCATCAGCCGGAGCATCTCCGTCTCCGCCGACGCGCTGAACAACCTCTCCGACGCGGCCTCGTCCGTCATCACGCTCATCGGCTTCCGCATCGCGGAAAAGCCCGCGGATCGGGATCATCCCTTCGGTCACGCGCGGATGGAATACCTCGCAAGTATGTTCATCTCCCTGCTGATCCTTGTGATCGGCTTCGAGCTTGCCAAGTCCTCTGTGGAGAAAATGCTGCGCCCCGCGCCCACCGAGTTTTCCTGGGTCACGGTCGGCGTTCTGCTCGCCTCGGTCTGCGTGAAGCTTTGGATGATGCGCTTCAACCACCGGCTCGGGAATGAGATCTCCTCGCCGGCGCTGCTTGCGACCGCCGTTGACAGCCGCAACGACGTCCTCGCGACCTCGGCAGTCCTTGCGAGCCTGCTTGTCGGGCGTTTCGCGGGCTTTGACCCGGACGCCTATGTTGGCTTCGCCGTGGCGCTGTTCATCCTCTACAGCGGCTTTGACCTTGCCAGAAGCAGCATAGACCCGCTGCTCGGCTCGGCGCCGGACCCGGAGCTGAGCAAGGCGATCGCCGAAAAGATCCTTTCCTACGAAGACGTGCTCGGCGTGCACGATCTCATCGTGCATGACTACGGACCGGGACGGCGCTTTGCCAGCGCGCACGTGGAGATGGACCGCAATCTGGACGTTCTCACGGCGCACAACATCATCGACGGCATTGAGCGGGACTTCGACAGCGAACTGCAGCTTCAGCTCGTCATCCACTACGACCCGATCGTCACGGACGACGCGGTGCTCACCGAAAAGCGGCAGGCCGTTTCGGAGCTTGTCAGGGCGCTCGATCCGCGCCTCTCCATCCACGATTTCCGCATGGTCGAGGGTCCGCGCCACACGAACGTCATCTTCGACCTTGTCATCCCCTTCGATCTGGAACAGGATCGGGAGTCTCTCAAGGAGCAGATCTCGCAGCAGATCAGAAACCGCTGGAAGGATCACTACGCCGTCATCTGCGTGGACAGCAGCGCATTCAACGAATAACCCCGAACACCCCCGCTCCGCGGGGGTGTTTTCATTTCCTCCGCAGCAGCCTTATTTCCCGGCGCTCCCTCCGGGTACGCGAAGCGTGCGCCGCGGTAGTGAATGATATGCCGGTGGCATATCAGAGCCGCGGCGGGACCGAGCCGCAGCGAGACAGCTGTCAGCGAAGCTGACTGAGAGGGTCTTATCCAATCCCGCGCACAGCGCAGCAAAACAAGAAACCCGCGATGCCCGAAGGCATCGCGGGTTTTATGATGAACTTACTCAAAAATTCTGTTATAGCCGATCTGTGCCAGCTCGATCCAGCGGTCGTATTGGAGCGCGTCCAGTCCGTCCAGATAGGTCTGCCAGTCGGAATCGCTGTTCGGATTCAGAATACCCGTGCAGAACTCCGCTCTGCTGTTACGGATGTAGGCGGTCAGCTCCTTTGCGAACTCACTGCGCTCATCATAGTCGGCCTGTGAGTAGATCGCGAAGCGGAAAAGCTCCTTCGGCTGGGGCGCTTCCATCGTGTAGTTGTAGACCTCGTTGCATCTGTTTACAAGCTTGGTATCCCAGTTGTCCGTGTCCGTGAAGTCCACCTCATACTCCCAGTAGCTTTCGTCCGCAACGGCGCCCACGTCATAGTGCCAGCTCTGCGCGTTCTGCTCGTAGAATACCGACGGATTCAGGACCTTGATTTTCGCCTCGCCGCCGCGGTTGCCGGTCTTGCCGCCCTCGGAGTAGACCCAGTCCACACCGTATTCGCCCCAGCGCTGCCGCAGATAGCTCTCCGGTGAGCACATGAAGTCCAGCAGTTTGAACGCTTCCACAGGGTGTTCGCAATCCGACGAGATAAAGGTGATATAGCCGTTGCTGAAGCCGGTCGTTGCATAGCCTCCCTTGCCGGTGTGGTCCTTGAGGGGAGGCAGCGGCTCATAGACGTCCAACGCGGTGCTGTCACGGTTGAAGATGCTCTCGCAGCTGCCGAACACGACGCCGCCAAGATAGGGCGCTCCCTCGAGCGGATTGATGATGCCCTTCAGCTCCTGGGAGGACTGCGTCCAGCTCTGCTCGGTCACCAGCCCCTCCTGATAAAGCTTGTGGACAAACTTCAGCATTTCGCGGAATTCGTCGGACTTGAACGGGGCGTCCAGCACGCCGTTCTCCACCGAGAAATACTGAACATCGTGGTAGTAGGTAAAAGCGTTGGTGATGTAGTTGAACGGGTCGGTCGCGGAATAGGAGCCATAGACACGGCCGGTCATCGGGATCTCGTCTTTCTTGCCGTTGCCGTTCGGGTCTCCGTCGCGGAACGCAACCAGCACGTCGTACAGCTCTTCGATCGTGGTCGGCTTCTCCAGTCCCAGCTTGTCCAGCCATTCACGGTTGATCCAGGCCTGGATCAGCGCGTCGCTGTAGGAGCCCTTGTTCATTGTCGGGAAAGCGTACATCGGCAGATTGTCTGCGCCCTCACCGCGATTTATCACCTGTTCCAGCAGTCCCGGCTCGTCCGGGAAGTAGAGCTCAAAGGCCTTGCGGAAATGATACGCGTACTTCTCAAAGTACTCCGACAGCGGAAGGAAATAGCCGTCCTTGCCGTAGGTTTCGCCCTGCTGCTTGTTGATGCCGCCGACCTGCCAGATGACGTCCGGCAGCCGTTCGCCGGAGGCGACCATCAGCGCGACCTGCGTCGCGGCGTTCGAGTTATCCATAAAGAGGCGGAATTCGAGATTCAGACCGGTCTGCTCCTCCAGCCACTTGGTGTAGGCGTTATTCTCATAGTCCGTCACGCCGGTGTCGTTGATCAGCGCGATCTCGATCGTGACCGGCTCGTCGCCCGGTTTCACGATGGGCATTTCGCCGTTGTACGGCGTTTCATCTGCTTGAACGGTGGTCTGCTGCTCCTGCTCAACCGGCTTTTCGGTCTCCCCGCCGCCGCAGGCAGCAAGAGAGAACAGCATGATCGCCGCAAGCAGCAATGCAAGAATCTTTTTCATCGTTTGTTCCTCCCTTTCTCGTGTGTCCCGCCGATAAGGCGGCAATATGACCTAACCTCACTATACAACACCGCATTTGCATTTTCAAGCACAACTTCCGCCGCACCCAAGCCTTCCCTATGCAAAGGGAGCTGTCAAACCCTATGGTTTTGACGGAGGGATTGTCCATTCCATCCCGCGCACAGCGCAGCAAAACAAGAAAACCGCGATGCCCGAAGGCATCGCGGTTTTTTATATCGGAATTACGCAAAGACACGATCGTAGCCGATCTGTGCCAGTTCGATCCAGCGGGTGTAGCGGTTGACTTCCAGACCGTCCAGATAATCCTGCCAGTCCGCATCGTTGTTCGGGTCCATTTCGCCCGTGCTGAATGCGGCTCTGCGGTTACGGATGTAGGACAGCAGTTCCTTTGCGAACTCACTGCGCTCTTCATAATCGGATTCCGAGTAGATCGCAAAGTCAAAGACCTTCTCCGGTCTCGGGGTCTCCTTCGTGTAGCTGTAGACCTCGTTGCACTTGGTGATATGACGCGCATTCCAATCGTTCGTGTCGGAAAGATCCATTTCGTACTGCCAGTAGTTCTCGTCAACAACAGTGGCAACATAGTGCCAGTGCTGCGCGTTCTGGTCGGTCATAACGTCCGGGTTCAGCACCTTGATCTTGGCTTCACCGCCGCGGTGACCGGGCTTGCCGCCCTCGGAGTAGACCCAGTCCACGCCGTATTCGCCCCAGCGCATACGCAGGTATGCATCGGGCGAGTTCATAAAGTCGAGCAGCTTAAACGCCTCAACGGGATGCTCGCAGTCGGTGCTGATATAGGTGGTGTACGGAATGGTGTAGACAGTCGGAGCGTAGCCGCCCTTTTCGGTCTCGGCCTTCAGCGGACGCATCGGCACATAGACGTCCATCGCGCGGCTGTCGCGGTTGAACATACCTTCGCCGTTGCCGAAAACAACACCGGCGAGGAAGGGAGAGTCGCCCGTCGGGTTGGTGATGCCCTTCAGCTCGGAACCGGACTGCGTCCAGCTCTGCTCGGTCATCAGGCCCTCCTTGTGGAGCTTGTTGATGAACTTCAGAGCCTCGCGGTACTCATCGGTGTGGTAGGGGGCAGTGACCTTACCGTCTTCGATGGCGAAGTAGGTGTTGTCGTGGTAGTAGGTGTAAGCGTTGACGATCCAGTTGAGCGGGTCGGTCTGGGAATAGGATCCGAAGACACGGCCGAGCAGCGGGATCTCATCCTTCTTGCCGTTGCCGTTCGGGTCCTGATCACGGAACGCGACCAGCACATTGTAGAGCTCTTCGATCGTGGTCGGCTTCTCCAGGCCGAGCTTCTCCAGCCATTCGCTGTTGATCCACGGCTGGATCATCACTTCGGCGTACTGGCCCGTTCTCAGGTTCGGGAAGCCGTACATCGGCCGATTGTCGGCGCCTGCGCCGCGGCGCAGGACCATCGGAAACAGATCGGGCTGATCCGGGTAGTACATTTCAAATGCCTGACGGGTGTAGTAAGCGTACTTCTCAAAGTACTCCGTCAGCGGGGCGAAATAACCGTCCTCGCCGTAGGCTTCACCCTGCTGCTTGTCGATTCCGCCGAAGCGCAGGATGATGTCCGGCAGGCGCTCGCCGGAGGCGACCATCAGAGCGACCTGCGTCGCGGCGTTCGAGTGGTCCATAAACTGGCGGAAGGTGAGATCGATGCCGGTCGTCTCCTCCAGCCAGTTGGTGAAGGCGTTGTTTTCGTAGTCCGTAACGTTCGGCTCGGAAACGATTCCGATCTCGAGCGTGACAGGCTCGTCATCCGGCTTCACGATGGGCATTTCGCCGTTGTACGGCGCTTCATCCACCTGGGTGGTGGGCTGATCCTGGTCGACCGGCGTTTCGGCCCCACCGCCGCAGGCGACGAGAGAGAACAGCATGATCGCCGCAAGCAGCAACGCAAGAATTTTCTTCATCATTATGACTCCTTTCTTCTTGTGATCCGTTTTTCCAAAAACAGCCACAGTACTTGGATACATTATATCGTAAACCGCCTTGTTTTTCAATATCATTTTTGCCTTGCACGGCAGGAAAGGCAAAAAATCACGTCCCGTTGAAGAACGCGGAGAAACTGCCGCACCGCGGCGCCGCAATTCCGCATTTTGCATTCTGCATACAAAGAAACCGCGATGCCCGAGGGCATCGCGGTTCGTATAACGGAATTACTCGAAGATGCGGTCGTAACCCATCTGAGCCAGCTCGACCCAGCGGTCATACTGCAGCGCATCCAGACCTTCCATATAGGTCTGCCAGTCAGAATCGCTGTGCGGGT